>CAMYOP010000079.1 GCA_947260045.1 uncultured Desulfobulbaceae bacterium | reverse complement strand
TTAATGGATGCTGGACATATCTGTCAGAATCTTTTGCTTGCAGCTGAAGGGATGGGCCTGGGAGGATGCCCTGTTGCCGCCTTCTTAGATGATGAATTAAACGATTTGCTCGATCTGGACCCAGATGAAGAAAGCGTGGTATACCTTGCTGCAATTGGTACACCTCAGTAATTGTACCCTTCCTGCTTTACTTCCTATAGAAGACCATTATATTTTAGCAGGAAACATTCAGGTATTTTTACCTATACATTCAAACGGCATTTTTCCAGGCACCTACCATGCGAACTTCTTTAATCTTTTTTACAAGCGTACTTTTTGTGTGTTTTTTATGCACCTTCCCTTCCACAATTTTCAGTAGTGAAAATGGCTTGAGAGGTTCCGCAACCTTTGTCTACGGTAATAGAGAACCAACAGTGCCCGGCCTGAAAAAAGCATGGGGCTTTACCGCGCTTATCCAATATGACAGCAAAAATATTCTTTTCAATACAGCAGGCATAGAAGATATCCTGGAAAATAACTTTAAAGTTATGGGAATAACACCAGAAACACTTGATGCTGTTGTAATATCGCATCACCATTGGGAAATGATCCAGGGGCTGGGCTTTATAATGAAAGCAAACCCTGACCTGCCTGTCTATACAACCCAGTCAGTTTCAGACATTCTTCTCAAGTCAAATCCCGAGTGGAAAACGAACTTTCACGTAGTTGACAAAGTCATGGAATTTACCCCAAATATTTTATTTCAGAATATGAAAAGTGGGAGACGCAGAGGAGGGCCAAGGGGCATCTATGAGGTACATATCACCCTGAAAACAGATAAGGGACTTGTGCTCTTTACAGGTTGTGGACATCCCCAGATCAACCTCATTGTCCATAAAAGCAGAGCTGTAACCAGAGAAGACAGAGTCCACCTCATAGCAGGTGGCACAAGGCTTCTTCGCCCTAACACCCAGGTGCGTATTGATGACTCGGGAGAAAATTTCTCATTGGTACAAATGAATTACTATTCCGATGAATATTATGAAACCTTAATGAAGGACTTAAAAGAAATGGGTGTGGAATATGTGATGCCTACACACTGCACTCTTGAGCCTGCGGAAACAGTCTTTAAAAATTCTTTTGGGTCTAAATATATCCGTCAAACACTTGGCATGACCCTTGAGTTCCCAGTTAAAGAATAAAAAGGATGACTGCTACCGGGATTTTTTTTCATGTCTGTTTTAGGTGACGACTTCCAGTAACTCATGTACCTGAAAAGGCTTATTAATTACCCCTGAAAAACCAAAATCCTGATAATTTGTCATTACAGGATCATTTGAATATCCGCTTGAGACTATAACTTTTGCCTGGGGATCAAGCTCCAGAATCTCAACAACAGCTTCCTCGCCCCCCATCCCTCCTGGCACTGTTAAATCCATGATAACAGCGACATAGGTCTCGCCCATTGCCATTGCTTTACCGTATGCAGCAATAGCCTCTGACCCATCTGCCACAGCGGTGATTTTATATCCGAAATGAGAAAGCATTTTCTCTGCAATTTCTCTCACCATTTCGTCATCATCCATCACCATTATATTTCCTTTACCCTTCTTTGGTATAATCATTGACACCCTTGATAGCCTTTCCATCTCTCAATCAACGGTAGACAAATAAATAACTAAAATTGGAGCCACTTGGCATTCCTTCTACTCTGCTTATGATAATTTTTATTCAACCATACTCATTTGGCCTGTAGCACCCTCAAAATATTGCAGGAAGCGACAAGCCCATACACACAAAAAAGGCCAACAAATTCCGATTCAATAAAATACAAGCAGGAATGAATTTTAATATTGTTTGATTATCGAACAAAAGGACAGGAAAAGTCAAGGCAGGGTTAAATTTATAGGCTTAGCTTTCAAAAAGATTTCTTTTTGGAACCAGTTTTAATGGTTTATGGGGAGACACTGAAAATTCATTTTTTACCATTTTCAGAAATAATAAGTGCCAATCAATTTCTGTTTACAGGCTTCCACTTCCTTTCCAGCAAAAGCTCATGAGGTTTATAGTGAGATTTATATGACATGGATGGGACACCATCAATCCAGTATCCCAGGTAAAGAAACTCAATATTATGATGCTGACAAAAAGTAATCAGCGAAAGAATATTAAAGGTGCCTGGACTCCTCTGCGACACCTCTGGATCAAAATAGAAATACACGGCATTGAGCCAGTCCGTTGAGGCATCAACAATAGCAATACCAATGAGTTGCTCACCTATTCGGTACCGTATTTCAAAACTTCTGGTTATTGACCCCAAAAAAAAGCCACTGTAATAACTCAAAGCTGACGATTTAGCCTCAGGAAACCTACTTGCTAAAAATCGCTCAAGCAGATCCAGATTCTCTTTTGTCACGGCAATTGGTGCCACCCCAACACTTACATCCCTGTTCTTTTCTAATACCCTCTTCTGATTCCGGTTCGGCAGGAAATCCTTAGCATGCATTCGAATAGGTACGCATGCCTTACAGTCAGGGCATTTCATTGTATAGATATAGTTTCCGTTGCGCCGATAGCCATTTTGCAGGAATAAGTGCATGGTATCATCAGGCACGGAACTTAACTGCGCCTGATGATAGACAGCTGTTTTTTCCAGACCATAGGGACAGTCAACAGAGATATCGAAAAAATATTGCTCAAACCCAGATTTAGGTGCATCATGGCCAGATTTATTTGAAAGATCATGCACTGACATTACAAGTGACCAACCTTGATGCACATTTTCCCATAAAACCTGGCAAAGATATCAAGAAATCCCTCAACAGCAGTATTCATGGGTACACTCTAGACCAATCCCTGATCAAGCATTGCATTGACCACCTTCACAAAACCAGCAATATTTGCACCTGCTACATAGTTTGCATCCATACCATAATCATTTGACGCATCCAAACTGGTTTTGTGGATTGATTTCATAATTTGTTTTAAACGTGAATCAACTTCCAGCGTTAGCAGCCTTCCCTGGACCGTACATGATCTTGCTTTCCAGAAATACATCCACGGCACCTGGAGTGGAAGGCATGTTAGCACCTTCACTGACAAGCTGCACTCCTGCAGCAATCATATTCTGGGCATCCTTTTCATTCACCTCATTCTCAGTGGCAGATGGCATGGCACAATCCGCTTTATGGGTCCAAAGAGGATTATAAGACAAATCTGGATCCACCTCAGTGTACACAGCATTTGGATACTTCTCGCAATACTCTCTGATTCTTCCGCGTCGTATGTTTTTGAGATGCATAACAAATTGTAATTTTTCTGTATCAATGCCTTCTTCATCGAGAATATAGCCTGATGAATCCGAAAGAGTGATAACACTGCCGCCAAGATCCAATATTTTTTCGGTGGTAAATTGAGCAACATTGCCGGAGCCAGAGACAAGGCATACCTTTCCCTCCAGAGTTTCATTTCGATGTGCCAGCATTTCCGCTGCAAAATATACTACTCCATAGCCCGTGGCTTCAGGCCTGATAAGGCTTCCTCCCCAGGCAAGACTTTTTCCTGTGAGCACACCAGTAAACTCGTTTCGTAATTTTTTATACATGCCAAACAAATAGCCAATTTCACGAGCACCTACCCCAATATCTCCAGCAGGAACATCAGTATTTGGACCAATATGTCTGTAGAGTTCAGCCATAAAACTCTGACAAAACCGCATCACCTCAGCATCAGAACGTCCCTTGGGATTAAAATCAGAGCCACCTTTTCCTCCACCCATGTGGAGAGTGGTTAAGCTGTTTTTAAAAACCTGTTCAAAGGCAAGAAATTTTATAATAGAGAGGGTTACAGAAGGATGAAATCTGAGTCCTCCCTTATAGGGACCAATGGCTGAGTTCATCTCAACCCTGAATCCTCTATTCACATGAACCTGACCCTGATCATCCATCCATGGCACACGAAACATGATTACCCGCTCTGGCTCTGTAATCCTTTGCAGAACTGCCTGTTGACGATACTCAGGATTACGATCCAATACTGGTTTAACAGTGTCTAATACCTCCTGAACTGCCTGATGGAACTCTTTTTCATGTTGATCACGCTGGATAATCTGTGAAATGATTTTTTCCATATTGCCCCTCGACTATTCACTTGGCTTTATCTAAAAATACGGCAGCTTCAGAAGTGTGACCATTTACTTTCAATGTAAACGGTCTTGGTAAACGGATATGACGTATATATTCTGTTTCTTTTATGATTTTTCTTCTTTTGAAAAAATTCCAATTAATGGCATCGACAAATATTTGTTTTTCATCAGCACTTGGAGAATTTTCACGAACCATAAGATACGGTATACCAAGCGAGGTGATATTCTGAAAAAAATGAGATCCTTGGGAAACCTCGGCCTGCAATCCATATCCCTGCAGTTCGACAATGACACTCACACCAGATATATCGCTCCACTGGACAGGAATACCTAGCCACGGATCAGCCGTACCCCACCGACCAGGGCCAATGAGCATGTAGTTAATCCTGTCTTTGTGTAAGCTGCGATTAAGCTGCCCAACCTCACGACTTATAATTTTGGTCTTGCTGGTATCAAAACTTTCTGGTTTCACATAGACAATATCTTGAATGGACGTGTACAGACCGTGCCCTAGAGCTTGTCCCGATGCTATAAATGATTTCTTGAATTCTTTTGGATCAATTTGCATCTGGCGGGAATCACTGCCTGTCACTATCGGTCGTATCTGCAAAAAATAAAAAGTAGACTTCATGGGGTCGTCAGCCAAATCAAGAGCAAATTCGATTTCAACTTCACACCCCATACCTTCACGGCCATATGACAATAATTCTCGTAACACTTCAGGAAGCGGATAGATGTCATATTTCAGTAATGGTGCAAAAGTAAGGACCTTATGTCCTTTCAAATCAACATCACGAATCCGATGCTCTTCTGGAAAATAGGTTGAGCAGAGGAGCCGTACAGGCACTTCATCAAAACAATCATCTATCATCCTGTTTCGCAAATTACTGTCATTTGCAACAAATCTTTCGTTTTCCGAACATGAAAGACAATAAAATGATCGTTGTGAATTTGTCAGAATATCATCGACAGTCGAAAACTGGGGGAGGTTTTTTGGATATCCTGGAGAAAAACGTAAACTTCGCTCACCTTCAACCACTGTTTTACCAAATCCAAGGGCAATATGGGCGATGCCATCTTCGGATTGCATTGGGGCGATCGGATAATAATTATATGACTGGGCAACCCCTGATATTGCAGGATAAAAATAGTCGCCATATTCACGGCCTACAAGCTTTTGAATAATTACAGCCATAGAGTCGTCCCGAACCTGACCTATTGAACGGGAAAACGATCTTGGACTTTCATACCAGGTGGAGGCATACACCAGTTTAATTGCTTTTTCTAACTGATTAAGACGAACGGCAAAATCAGGATGGTTGTTGGGCAGCATAAAGGTATTGTATAGCCCCGCATAGGGTCGAAACTGAGCATCCTCAAGCAAACTGGATGATCGAATCGACAGAGGATATTTAATCCTGGTCAAGTAGGCTCCGAGTTGCTCATGCAACCATGGCGGCATGATTCCTTCAAGAAAATGTTTGGCTATGATCTCATCATCTTGTTCCTCGATGGAAAACAAATCATTATAGGCTATAAAATCATCAAAGCCATCCGCTGTAATAACGCAGGTTTGTGGAATAACAATAGGGACATCACCAAAAATGGAATGAGGTTTGGCAGAACGCCGTAATCTTGAAGAAAAAAATGCAATACCCCGTGCTTTGCCGCCCATAGACCCCCTGCCCATGCGAACAAAGTCCATTATTGCAGGGTCAAAATCGTCAGAAGAAAATTGGGCGACTATTCCCTGCTGTCGTAATTTTCGCAGGGCATGCACTTTAAAATAAACATCTTGGCGCAGGTCTTCGCAATTGGTGATACTGGTAAAATGATTGCGATGCAACCTTGCAGCCAAGGCTATTTCGGCTCGGGCCATGACCCAGTTGGAAAAATGATTATGACCGGCATGATAAACAAGTGATTCCTCTGGAATAATCTTCAACATTTCTTCAAATTCATGGAGATTGCTGGCTCGATCAATTTCAGAACCATCAGGCGTACGAAAGATAAAATCACCAAAACCAAGATGATTTAAAAAATATGAATGGATTTCCTCTCTAAGTGTTGTGGAGTTTTTCTCAATGAAAACAGCTGGAAGATCCTTTGCCCGTTTCCCGTTTTCTATTTCCGTACTGAGCATAAGAAGAGGCAGGTCAGGTACTTCTTGACGAATTGTCTGCAAAAGCTCAAACCCTGCATTCCCATTTATTTTTCCATCTTTGGGAAAACGGACATCCGACATAACACAGAAGACATAAGGACGATATTTTGTGAAGAGATCCAGGGCTTCTTCATAGGAAGCGGCGGTGAGAATTTTGGGACGAGCTCGCATTTTTAAAAGGCGATGTTGCTCGTTTAGTCCTTCATCAAGTACTGCCTGGGTTTGTTTTACCAATTCTTTATAGAGAATCGGCAGAAGACTGGAACGAAAGACAGCAGTATCTTCAACCAAAATAATAACTCGAACCATGGCTTTTCGAGTGTCAAAATCGACATTGGCTTCATCTTCAACATTTTTGACAATGGCAAGTAAAATATCGGAATCACAGCACCAGACATAGGTGTTGTCAATTGATGAATAGGGTAAAACTTCTAGAGCTGCCAAGTCATCGCGAACAGAATGGGTAAGCAGGATTACGGGGATATCAGCGTGAAGTGCTTTTACTTTTGCAGAAAAACTGGTGGTATCCATGCTGCCAAGGTGAGGCATGGTTACGACAATGTCGTAGCGTTTGTTTTTGAGAATCTGAAGGGCTTTTTCAGGAGTGGCCACCCGTGTTATCCTTGGTGGCAAACTTAAATTGAGGCCTCTGTACTCATTTATAATACGGGAAGCAAGACTCCCGTCTTCTTCCAGAATGTAGGCATCATAAGGGCTGGAGACAAGAAGAATCTCCCGCACCTTATAGGGCATCAACTCATGAAAAATCTTAAAGTGCGGATCAAAATCATTGATAAAATGATGGGCCTGATGAGCTATCACCACTTATCACTCTCTTTAAGTTCAATGGTCAGTCTCTATCCTCATTTTTATTGTACCCTATCTGTGGATAATGTTTAGTCTTTTTTTATTTTCTATAAAAACATACCTGCCTTAAAGTTGATCAGGAGAATTTACATTTCGCCAGGAAGCAAATAATTGACTTGGCGGCTGTGGGGTAATAATTGAATCCAGGTCAGCCAATGACTGCATAGACCGCATTCCCTCTGCTGCAATACGTTCAAGAAAAACAACACTTCGCCTGTCATAATAACTCAACAATGTCTCCACTTTTTCTATCTGGCCAAGGGAAGGAAGTACTCCTCTCACGCCTGGAGCTCGACAAGATAGCAGCCAGGCCAAAGCCTGTTCAGACAAATCTGGCATATCACATGCTGTGATCAACCAGGACACGTCAGGTTGCCAACGCATCATGGCCAGCAGACCAGCAAGTGGTCCCTTGACATTTGGTACATCGGGGATTCTTGTTAAATGGGATAAAGAGGCAGGAACATCTCCTTGGCCAGAAAGAACAACATTGGCTGTTTTCTTGGAAAGCTTGGCAACGGTTCGCTCCAGCCAGGATTGTCCATTTTTTTCAATAAGATGTTTGGGCCTTCCCATTCGCCGGCTCTTGCCACCAATCAAAACGCATCCCCACACAGGCATTTCAAGCCATTTCTGCTTTAGCCAGCCTAAAATCCAGTTTAAAACCGTACCATCGTTCACCTGCTTTCGCGAGAACACCTTTAACACGTTCTGAGTCTCTGGCGGTGGTGAATCATGATTCTCTTCCAACAGCCATATTTTAGGAACAGGAGTTTTGGCAGGACCCTCAACAAGAACAAGGTCATAGTGCCTGTTAAGTGCAGGAAAGGGGAGTTTATCAGAAGGTCTGTCATGGAATCTAAAGAATTTTTCTTCGCCAAACAAACAGACATCACTACCGGATTGAAAGAAACGATCACTATCTTTTCCAGGCAAATCTAAGGTAACATTACAGGCATTATACTTGATGGTAATCGGTTTAATTTTCCTTGCATGGAGTTCGCCAATAAGGGAGATCAACAGGGTCGTTTTACCAGAACCACTCCTCCCGCATATTCCAAGTACAGGGAGAGAATCATCACACCATAAAGCTTCCAAGATCTTTATCTCCTTAGCTGATGAGCCAGTTTGCTTTACTCACTGGTGGAAAAAGTCCAGCACGGGCACCTCTGGCAAAAAGCTCAGAGACTGCCTCCTTGCCAGCATCACCGATATCCAGCGAAAAATCATTCACATACAACTCTATATGACTGGCAATAACTGTCTTGTCAAGTTCCTGGGCATGTGCTGCAATATACTCCTGACAGGCTTGGGGATCAGATCTGGCCCATTCCAGACTGAGGCGAATGCCAGCATTTATTTCCGACAGAGCCTCCTTTCCCAGTGAACTCCGAGCAGCAATGCAGCCAAGAGGTATTGGCAGCCCAGTTTCCTGCTCCCACCACTCACCCAGATCCTGAACACAGACAAGTTCACGTTCCTTATAAGTAAAACGACTTTCATGGATAATTACACCACCATCCACCTTGCCCGAGGCAAGCGCATCCATAATTTCATCAAAACGGAGAACAACAAGATCAAGACAGAGTGGATTATAAATTTTCAACAGCATTGCTGCGGTGGTATAAGCACCTGGAATTGCAATTCTCCAGTTAGCAATGTCTTCACTCTCCCTTCCTGATTGTGTCACCAGCAAAGGACCACACCCTCTGCCCAGTGCTGCGCCTGCTCCCAGCATGGTGTATTCATCCAAAACATGACCCAAGGCATGAAATGACAACTTGGTCACATCCAGACGTCTTTGCAGGGCCCAGGAATTAAGGGTTTCAACATCTTCAAGAAATTCAGGTTCAAATTTGATACCAGAAAGAGTTATTTTTGTATGGATTAAAGCATAAAAAATAAAGGTATCATTTGGACAAGGTGAATAACCGATAGTCAACGGCTTTATCATACTGTTGCTCCTGAACTAAAGCCATTGAGGAAGGTGAGCTCTTTTGCAAGTAAGGCTGAAACCAAACCTGCCTTTGCACAGGCCTCTTTCAGTGCCCAATGGTCTGTATCCCTGTCTTCGACCATGTTTGAAATGCAACGTACTTCCAGGCAGGGGAGTCCGTACTCTTCACAAACTCTGGCAACAGCAGCTCCTTCCATGTTTTCACAAATCCCCTCATACAGAGCGCTAAGTATTTTCGTTTTTCGGTAGCACTGACACAATTGACTGTAACAAAAGGACCTGTATGAAAGGGAAACTGATGTTGTTTTAAAATATTTGAGCCTTGCTCCAGCAAGTCGGGGTCCATGGGAAAAGAATTTTTTTCTGAACTTATTTCAGGAGAAAAGGAATCAATACGGCTTTCAAAACAAATACCGAAATCACCAAGGACCTCAGAACTTGCAAGACATATATCAAGTATATTTACATTCTCTTTCTTCTCTGGCCGGATATAGGCCCCGCCTATACCAAAATTAATTACAGCATGAATTTTTTCATGAAACTTTGCCAGATAGCCAGAAAGACGAACGGCAGTCTCAACAGGTCCAACCCCTGTGATGAGTTGATCACATGGAGGCAGGTGCTCACGGTGCATTAAAAAGGCATGTAATTCAAAATCAGTAGCAACAGTGAGAAGAAGCATAGTGCAGATTATTCCAGATTATATTTTCAATGCATCCGCTTTGAACTTTTCCGTAACCTTATAGTAGGTTATGGTGCTTTGCAAGCTTTAGGCACCCAAAAAACTCTGAACCAAAATCAATCACCAACAGGCACACAATTGAGAGACAAACAATTTCAACTTGATTCATATAATTATATACTTCCAGAAGAAAACATTGCCCAGGAACCTGCTCGGCAGCGTGATCAATCACGCCTCCTGGTAATTGATTGCCTTGATGACCAGATACATCACAGTAGTTTTGTAAATATAACCAACTACCTGCGACCTGGCGACCTGTTGGTAGTGAATAATTCTAAAGTTTTTCCTGCAAGGCTTTATGGTCAGAAGGCAACTGGAGGAAAAGTGGAAATGCTCCTGCTCCACTTTCCAGTTGCTGTCCAAGCTGAACCCACTGAGACAACCTGGAAAAGCTGCGAAGCTCTGGCTCTTTTAAGAAGCTCAAAACGACCCCGCCTTGAGAGTACCCTTTCTTTTGGTGAAAAACTAACTGTAACAGTGAAAAAATTCCTCAAGGACGGCAAGGTGGAAGTTCTGCTCCGTTACGACTCAGCAGATAATACAACCCTGGATCAGGTGTTGAGTGAATATGGGCAAATGCCGCTTCCTCCATATATCAAAAGAGAACACGGCAGCTCTGAAAATGATACTGAGCGTTACCAGACAAAGTATGCCAAACAGCTTGGCTCTGTCGCAGCCCCAACAGCCGGGCTACACTTTAGTGATGAGCTGTTACAAGCTATTGATGAAATGAATATTTCAATTGCCACTGTCACTCTCCATGTCGGCTACGGAACCTTTGCCCCTGTGCGAACAGACGATATCCGCGAGCATGAAATCCATTCTGAATATATTGAAATTCCTGAAGAAACAGCAAACAGCATAAATCATACGAAAGAAAAAGGTGGGAGGATATGGGCTATAGGGACAACAACAGCGAGAACGCTAGAATTTGCAGCAAGTGATAGGGGACGAGTTGAAGCTCAGAAAGGCTTATGTGACCTTTTTATTTATCCAGGATATTCATTTAAAATTATCGATAATCTCATCACTAATTTTCACCTGCCAAGGTCATCCCTTCTCTTTCTTGTTTCCGCACTCGCTGGCAAAGATCGAATTTTATCAAGCTATAAAACTGCAGTGAGCAAGCAGTATAGATTTTACAGCTATGGTGATGCGATGGCGATCATAACCAAAAAATAGGAGAGTTCATCAGGTATTTAATACAACAAGAGTGACACCAGGATTTGTCTGCAGGTATTCTTTTTTTGATTTGAGAAAAGGAAACCTTTTCAGGATATTGCGGCCCTGTGGAGAACGATTACCAAAATGCTCACCATGGACAATGGTATTAAGCTCTTTTTTCTCCTGCATATGCTGCAGTGTTCGCCTGACACTTTTTTTAATACCTCCACCCTTTCCTGATGAACCGTAACCATGGATAAGAGTGATGGTTTTATACCCCTGCTTTCTGGCAGATTCCAACTCTAACTCCATTCTTGCAAGCGCCTGGGCAACAAGCGGCATGCCCTTTTCCAAATTCACAACTTTGTGGGCAAGACCAAAAGATCGAGCCTGCTTTTGGCTTCTTTTGGCATCGCAATAGGGACAATGCAAATATTCCATGCCAATTTCATTTCCGCAGATATCACATAAGACCATGATCGATTCCGTAATTAACGCCTTCGGACATCTATAACCTCTGGAATCTGCTGTACATGTTGCTGCAACACCTGGAGATGATTCAAGTCCGAAACCTCAACGATCACATCAAGTGCTGCCAGGTTATCAGACGTTTTTCGGGCATTCAGCTCAACAATATCAGCATCATCAGTATTAATAGTGGAACTGATCTCAGTAAGAATATTTCTACTGTTTTCTGCAGTAATAAATAATTCTGCACGGTGCTTGGATTTCGGTGAACCAGACCAATTTACTGCCAGCCAGCGAGTAGGATCAGTCGAACGCAGATTCACACAGTCCTCTTTGTGGATGGAAATACCACGACCAGTTGTAATAAAGCCAAGTATCCTATCGCCTGGAACAGGTTTACAGCATTGGCTGACCCGAACCAACATATCGTCCATACCATCAATATCAATGGTACCGCCTTTACGTTCAACAACACGCAGCTCTTCTACTTTTCCTCGTGTATCAAGTAGTTCATCTGTACCACGCTGTTCTTCGTTCTCCTGATATTCCTCAGGCTGGAATGTTCGAACGAGTTGTTGCAGGGTAATAATGCCTGATCCAACTTTTGCCAGCATATCTTCAAGTGAATTACAGCCCAAGTTTTTCAATAACTCTTTGACTTGACCGCTTTTAATAAGTTTTTTCAGAGATAAATCATTTCTTTTAAGCTCACGTTCACAAATTTCCCTGCCAAGCAGAAGAGCTTTATTCTTTTCTTCACGTCGCAGCCAATGCCTGACCCTGGTCTTAGCACGGTTGGTTTTGACAAACTGGAGCCACGCTCTTTTGGGATGTTGATTTTTCGATGTTTGTATTTCAACCACATCGCCATTTTGCAGTTCATATTTAAGCTGGACTAAGTGGCCATTGATTGTCGCTCCGACACAACTATCACCAACGGCGGTATGAATGGAATAGGCAAAATCAATGGGAGTGCTTCCCCTGGGTAACTCACGAACTTCACCAGTGGGGGTAAGAGCATAAATAGCTGGTTCAAACAGTTCCGTACGGACAGAGTCAAGAAACTCTCTGGAATCCTCAACTTCCTGAAGTGTTTGCACCAACTGCTTGAGGTCACGAAATAACTTTGCATCAGAGGTGTTTATCTTCTGACCTTCTTTATACGCCCAATGAGCTGCAACTCCTTCCAGAGCCACCTTATCCATCGCCTCTGTCCGGATCTGAATTTCAATAAAATGTCTACGGGGCCCCATAACGGTGGTATGGAGAGACTGGTAATTATTGGCCTTGGGCGTAGAAATAAAGTCCTTTATTCGACTTGGGATGGGTTGCCATTCGCCATGGATGATTCCTAAAGTTTCATAGCAATCTTTGACAGAGTTAAGAATCAGTCTGAATGCAACTTTATCGTACACTTTATCAAGCGGGATATTCTGGACAATCAGCTTTTTATAAATTGAATAGATATGCTTTGGCCTGCCAATTACCCGGACTGGTACCAAGTCATTCTCTTTTAATTTCTGTTGTAGAATAGCAATTACTTCCTCAACATAGGCCTGACGCTGAGCCAGGCTATTATCGAGCTTTGAGGTCAATTCTTTGTATTCGACAGGAAAAATATAGCGAAAAGCCAAATCCTCAAGCTCTCGTTTCATCCAGTCTATACCAAGCCTGCTGGCGAGCGGAGCATAAAGATCCATGGTTTCACTGGCCATGTTCCGTTGCTTTTCCTCATCAGCAAGCTCAAGGGTGAGCATATCCTGAAGCCTGTCTGCAAGTCTTACCAAAAGCACCCTGATATCAGCACCCATGGCAATGAACAGCTTTCTTATATTTTCAGCCTGATGAGCAAGCTGACTGGTGTAGCGGACATTGGTGATCCTGGTGGTGCCGTCTACAATATTTGCAACTGTCGGGCCAAAGAGTTTCTCAAGTTCTTTTTTGGTAGAGACTTCCTCTTTAATACTACCATGCAGAAGCCCTGAAATGATGGTGTCAAGATCAAGCTTCATTGAAGCAAGCGTGGAAGCTACTTCCAAGAGGTGATCAACATAGGGTTCGCCAGAAGCATGAATATGCTTGGCATGCCTGTCCTGGATAAAAGTATATGCATCTGCAAGTGGTTCTAAATCCACACCATGCAAATAATCAGAACACAGGGCTGACAATCTACTAAAACTAGACATAGAGACTCTAAATAACCAGAATCATTTATTATTTTGAAAGGTTATTTGCTAACAGCAAGCTCGGTGCCAATAGTCTGCACAATAAAGTCAGCTGCCTCTTTCAAAGAAATGGTTGAGGTCTCACCAGTTCTCCTTAAGCGCATTTCAACCTTTCCTTCTTTTGCAAATACTTTCCCGACAGTAACTCGAAATGGAATACCAAGCAGGTCGGCATCTTTAAATTTAGAGCCTGGTCTTTCATCCCTATCATCGTACAACACTTCAATTCCCTGGGCCAGCAGCTCCTGATATATTTGCTCTGCCGCTGTAGTAATCTTCTCATCTTTAAGGCCAAGATTCAACACTATCACCTGGAAAGGAGCCAGGGGAAGAGGAAAGATAATACCATTCTTGTCATTATTTTGTTCTATAGCAGCAGCTATCACTCTACTGACGCCAATACCATAACACCCCATGACAAAAGGCTTTTCGCCCCCTTCCTTATCTTGAAAGGTGGCATTCATAGCTTCACTGTAGGCAGTACCCAGCTTAAATATATGACCAACCTCTATTCCTTCTGTAAGGCTGAGAGCACCACCGCAGGTGGGACAGGCATCCTCAGTGGTAATCTGCCTGAGATCACCAACAAAATCTGGTGTGAAATCGCGTCCTGGGTTAACCCCTTTTAAATGACATCCTTTTTTATTGGCTCCAGATACGCAATTTACCATCTGCATGACTTCCTGATCAACAGCTACTTTCAGCGGTAAACCAACTGGGCCCAGATAACCAACTGGCAGTTTGGTCATATCATAGATGGTAGAATCATCAACCACTTCGACCTCATCGGCCCCTATCATATTTTTCAGCTTCACAAGCTGAACTTCACGGTCACCCCGGACGAGCGCGGCAACGGGCTCACCGTCTGCAAGATATACCATGGTTTTTATTATATCAGAGGGCACAACAGACATAAAATCTGCCACTCGTTCCACTTTTTTCATACCAGGTGTTTTCACTTCAACCATGTCAAACAATTCACCTTTTGGATCCCTGTTATCTTCAGGAGAGACAATAGCTGCCTTTTCGACATTGGCAGCGTAATTGCACTGTTCACAGATGACCAGTGTATCTTCACCAGTTTCCGCCAGAACCATAAACTCATGGGAAAAAGAACCGCCAATGGAGCCAGTATCAGCTTCAACTGCGCGAAACTTAAGACCGCAGCGGTTGAAAATTGAATGATAGGCTTCATACATATTTTTGTAGGATGTTTCAGCTGCCTCATCACTGACGTCAAAGCTATAACCGTCTTTCATGACAAATTCACGACCACGCATCAAGCCAAAACGAGGTCGAATTTCATCTCTGAATTTTGTCTGTACCTGATAAAGATTCGTGGGTAGCTGGCGATAGGAAAGAAGTTCTCTTCTGGCTAAATCTGTTATCACTTCCTCATGGGTTGGTCCAAGGCAAAAATCTCTATCATGACGATCAGTAAAACGCAGCAATTCAGCACCATATTTTTGCCAGCGTCCTGACTCCCGCCATAAATCTCCCTGTTGTACCATGGGCATTAAAAGTTCCTGTGCCCCGGCTTTATTCATCTCTTCACGAACTATCTGACTTACCTTCTGCAGGGCCCGTAAGCCAAGAGGTAAATATGTGTAAACTCCAGCAGTCAGTTTACGAATAAAACCAGCTCGTAACAGCAGTTTATGGCTTATAACTTCGGCCTCGGCCGGAGTCTCTTTTGTTGTTGGTAACAATAGTTTGGAGTACCGCATTTCCTTAATTATCCCTGTTGTTTCTTATTAAATATCGTCGTTCTTATGATTCTTTATCAACTTGCTGTTTTTCCATTTCATTTAATTCGTCAAGAAAAACAGATAACAGATTTTTTTCAGGCACTTTTTTAATTATTTTCCCTTTTTTAAAAATTATTCCCACACCATGACCACCAGCAATGCCAATATCAGCTTCTTTCGCCTCACCTGGTCCATTGACAACACAGCCCATAACAGCAATTTTGAGCTTTGACTGCATGGTTTGCAGGTGTTTTTCTACTGCTTCAGCGAGCGGAAAAAGATCAATTCTTGTCCGACCGCAAGTCGGGCAGGAAATCAATTCAGGCCCTCGCTCTCTGATTCGCAGAGAACGCAGCAGTTCAAAGCCAACCCGAATTTCCTCAACAGGATCGCGAGTCAAGGACACACGAAAAGTATCCCCTATTCCCTCTGAAAGTAATATTCCAAGAGCAACACTGGATTTAACAGTTCCGGCAATCAAACCACCAGCTTCGGTAACTCCGAGATGTAGGGGATAGTCCGTTTTCTCAGACAAGCTGCGGTAAGCATTAATAGTTGTCAGAGTATCAGAAGATTTAATGGAAATTTTAATGTCTTTAAAGCCCAGATTTTCTAAAAGAGCTGTATTTCTTAAAGCACTCTCTATCAACGAATCAGAAAATTCTGGGGTAGGATAGCCATATTTTTTCAGAAGATCTTTTTCAATGGATCCTGAATTAACCCCAACCCGGATAGGAATTTTATGTACTGTAGCAGCAGCGACCACCTTAGCGAGTTTCTCGTCTCCACCCAGATTGCCAGGATTAATCCGTATCGCCTGGGCACCATGCTCCATAGCTGCAACAGCAAGCCGCCAATCAAAATGAATGTCTGCAATAAGTGGAATGGTTATTCTACTACGAATTTCCGTTATGGCTTTGGCAGCTTCCAGGTCAGGAACCGCAACTCGAATAAGATCACAGCCAGCTGCTTGGAGCTCGAGTATCTGTTCTACCGTTGAATCAACATCTCTGGTATCAGTATTACACATGGACTGAACCGAAATTGGCGCGTCACCGCCTATTGCAACATTGCCAATATGAATTTTCCGAGTCAGCTTTCGTTGTATCATGTTTTTTGCTTCTTCAAGTTGAGTTCTGCCTCTGAGGCTCTTACATAAAGAGGTGAAGCTGTTGCTGGGTTAAGAAATTGTTTTTTTAAGAAGAGTTCTGCCCCTAAAAATCCAATATTTGAGGCACGCGGCAATACTAGGGCAGGCGGAGCCAGGCATACTTGCTCATGCTGCCTGAAGACATCTTCATATATTGAAACACCAGGTCCGGCTATAAGAGTTGGCTCCTGAATTAAACCAAGAAGCCGGTCTGGTTTTATCACCACATAATCAGCATATTTTTCAAGTTGCCCATCATGACACAATCGGTAAAAGCCTGCATATACTTCCTTTTTCCTGGCATCAAGCACGCAGCAAAGAAGCCTCTCAAAATTCATGCATGCACAGGCAAGCCCGTCCAATGTTGGCACTCCAACAAGAGGTAATCCCGTGGCAAAGGCAAGGCCTTTCGCTGCAGCCAGGCCAATTCGCAAACCAGTAAAAGAACCAGGCCCCAGGCTCACGGCCAAACCATCGACATCACTGAAGGCTATACCTGTACTCTCTAGAGCTTGTTCTACACTGCCAAGCAAGCGTCTTGAATGTGAGATTTCTGGTTGGCAGGTAATCTCAGAAACAAGAGAGCCATTTTTACGGGTGCCTCTGGTCAGAGCAACAGAGCCACATCCAGTTGCAGTTTCAATTGATAGGATCAGAGGTTTGTCGGTCATTTGCTTACTAGGCGAAAAATATCGTTATAAAAAACAAAAACCATAAGTGAGGCGAGTAATATTATGCCGATTTTCTGGCTGGTAATCATGGCCCTTTCACTCAAAGGGCGTTTACGTATTCCTTCAAGAGTCAGAAAAACCAAATGGCCACCATCAAGAACAGGGATTGGTAATAAATTTAAAATACCAAGATTAACACTCAGCAAGCCCATAAATGAGAAAAAATTAACCCAGCCAGCTTCGAGCTGTTGACCGGCAAGTTCAGCAATTCTAATAGGCCCGCCAAGCTCAGTTGCGGGAATAACACGCTCAATTATTTTGACAATTCCCATAAAGGTAAGATAAATCATGTTCCAGGTATGGGTAAAGGCAGCGCTTATGGACTCGATAAGAGAAACCCGCTTATAGACAACTTCTTCACTGCGGGAAATACCAAGCATATAACGTTCACCAACGTCTTCGCCAAAAATATTCTTCATTTTTTCCATTGCCGGCGTCGCAGACAAGGTAAGCTTCTCTTCTCCCCGTTGCAGTTCCACCGTAACTTCATTACCGCCACTGTGTTTGATCAACTCGGAGACCTGTTCCCAGGAAACAGTCTGCTTATCATCAATGGCCAAAATGATATCACCACTCTTGATCCCCATCTTTTCTGCCACTGAATTTGGCGAAACAACCCCAATTTTTGTAGTATCAACAGCTGATGGCAAGCCAATGACTATAAATATGGAAAAAAAGACGAATACAGCAAAAATAAGATTAAAGACCGGACCACCGGCAACAATTGAAAATCGCTGCGCTACTGATTTATGAGAAAAAGACCGGTCCTTTTCCTCAGTCTCTATTTCATCTTCTCCAGGATGTTCACCGAACATTTTAACGTAACCACCAAGGGGCAAGGCGGAAATAAGGTATTCGGTTTCTCCCCACTTTTTACTAAGGAGCGTGGGGCCAAATCCAAGGGAAAATTTCAACACTTTCACTCCAAATAATTTGGCAAAGAGAAAATGGCCAAATTCATGGACGAAAATAAGAATGCCTAAGACAAAAATAAAAGAGATAAATGAATTCATTGAGTATGTTTGTGTTTGTGTTTTAGAAGGAACAGCCCAAACCTTGGAAAAGAAAGGAAGCTGTATAAAATTTAGAAGTCAGCTGAAGTAAAAGTATAAACAATTTGTTATCAGCTAGCAGACAGCAAGACTTACGACATCTGCCAAGGCAAGTTCTCGCGCCTGACTGTCGGCAGCGAGAATATCCTGAAGATTCATCTCATCTCCCTCGTCACTATTTTCAACAGCTCTGCTTACAATTTCAGCAATGCTTGTAAAAGCTATTTTGCCTTCGAGAAAAGCGTCAACAGCGATTTCATTGGCAGCATTCAGCACAGCAGGTCTGAGTCCCCCTTTTTTCAATACATCAAAAGCAAGGCCAAGAGCTGGAAAACGTGAATAATCAGGTTTTTCAAAGGTTAAACTTCCACATTGGGACAAGCTGAGCCGGGAAAGATCAAGTCCAAGCCGTTCGGGATAGGAAAGAGCGTATGAAATAGGAATCCGCATATCGGGAATGCCAAGCTGAGCAACTACTGAACCGTCAATGTATTCTACAAGAGAGTGAACAATGGATTGGGGATGGACAACAACACCTATTTGTTCAGGTTCAACACCAAAAAGCCATTTGGCTTCTATAACTTCCAGACCCTTATTCATAAGAGTGGCAGAGTCAATTGATATTTTTCGACCCATATCCCAATTGGGATGAGCAAGTGCTTGTTCAGGTTTTACATGGACCAAGTCTTCTTTGTCCAT
>CAMYOP010000078.1 GCA_947260045.1 uncultured Desulfobulbaceae bacterium | reverse complement strand
ACATCAGCATCCTGTTCAATGGCACCAGATTCACGAAGATCTGAAAGTTGAGGTCTTTTATCTGTTCTACTTTCCAAGCTCCTGTTCAGCTGAGAAAGGGCGACAACAGGGACGTCGAGTTCTTTGGCCATAGCTTTCAAGGATCTGGATATTTCACTGATTTCCTGTGTACGGTTGTCAATTCCGCTTCTTCCTTGCATGAGTTGAAGATAGTCGACCACAATCATGCCAAGATCGTGTTCAGCCATTAATCTCCTGGCTTTAGCCCGCATCTCGAGAACGGTGATCCCTGGAGTATCATCTATAAAAATGGGGGCATCTGTTAACATGCCAGTGGCTCTGGTAAGTTTGGGCCAATCTGAATCAAGCAAACGACCTGTTCGTATTCTTTGAGAATCTACCCTGCCGATGGAGCAGAGCATACGCAGGGCAAGTTGATCCATGGACATCTCAAGACTGAATACTGCAACAGGAACTTTGTCGATCAAAGCGGCGTGTTGAACCATATTCATTGAAAGCGCAGTTTTTCCCATACTAGGACGGCCAGCAAGGATAATGAGATCAGAACCCTGTAAGCCAGCGGTCATTCGGTCGAATTCATCGTACCCTGAAGAAACACCAGTTATATGTTCCTGGCGTTCAAAGAGTTTTTCAATCCTTTCAAAGGCTCTAGGCACAATGGAAGTCATGGACTGAAAACCTTTCCCTTTTTTGGAGCTCGCTATTTCAAAAATAGTCTGTTCAGCTTTATCGACCAGGCTGTCTATATCATGCTGTTCTTCATAGCAGCGGGTTGCGACATCTGATGTAGCTTGAATCAGTCTCCGCAAGGTAGATTTTTGCTTTATGATTTTAGCGTGATGAACGAGAGTCCCGGAAAAAGGAATAATATCGGTAAGAGATGCAAGATAAGCAGGACCACCTATGGTGTCCAGCTTGTTTTGTTCTGCCAGCAGATTTGATACTGTTATAAGGTCGTGGGGCTCTCTTTTTTCGCCAAGAGCAACCATGGCGCTATAGATTAACTTGTGGTTTTGCCGATAAAAATCTTCTGCATCTAAGACGTCGAGAATTTTAACCAGTGCTTGGTCTTGCAGGAGTATAGTACCGAGAACAGCTTGTTCGGCTTCGATGTTTTGAGGTGGCACCATCGATTGTGGTGATATTGTGGAAATCGCAGGCTGGTTCAGCATAGTTTCATACAGCCATGTACGGCAAAGCCGCTTGAATATAGGAGTAATGAGATACTTCTGGTTCTATTACTGAGAACCAGAGAACGTTACTGCAAATTATTAAATGGTTTTTTCAGAATAGAAAACCTGAAAAAACCATTTAATTGGAAATTACATTATAACTGATACCGTGAATTTCGAAGAAAAGCCGTTTAGGCTTCATCACCGATTGTTTCAGCAATAACCTGAACAGTAATTTCAGCAACCATTTGGTATCCAGTCTTAACGGTGATAGTTTTTTCACCAGCTGTTTTGATCGGGTCATTTAGCATAATAGCGCGACGATCAACAGTAATTCCTTTTTCCTGTAATTTTTCTGCAATATCAGCAGAAGTTACAGAGCCGAAGAGGCGTAATTCATCCCCAACTTTTCTGGCGATTTCAATGGTCACACCACTGAGGCTGTCAAGTAACGATTGAGAATCTTTTCTTTCGTTATCAAGACGGGTTTGAATGTTTTGTTGTTCCTGGTCACGGATAGCAAGGTTAGAGATGTTTGCAACAACCGCTTTTTTCTTTGGTAAAAGATAATTGCGTGCATATCCAGGCTTAACTTTAACAACGTCGCCTACCTGACCAAGTGTGTCAATTGTTTCTTTAAGTATAATTTCCATGGTAAAACCTTTTTTGCTGTAAAACCTGTCAGTATTGAGGTTATTGATCTTGTTTCTGTTGTTTTCTGAAATCTATCCAGACATCTGCAAGTCCTAAAATGGCCAACATAAAAAAGCCAAAGCTTTGAACTCCGATGATTATGTAAAATAAAACTCTAAAATATGGTGGAACTTTCCATCTTTCAAGAAGATGCATAAGAACAGCAAACCCTTGAAAGAAAAATATCAGAATACTGAGTAAACCCAGACTAAATCCTAGATACTTTAGACTGCCTTGCCCTAGTAACACTAAAAAACATGAACTTATTGGGAGCCAGGCGAGCTTGTCTGGAAGTTTCCACGTACTGTATTGCGGCCAAAAAGCCTTTCCCCTGTCAGTTTTGCCAAGGAGAAAATTACCGACAGCAATATTAATCCAAACAGTTACTGTTACGGAACAAGCAAGAAGCCCAGGCAATATTTTTGGTATGGTGTTTCGTAAACCAAAAAGTAATTGCTCAAAACTTACCAAGACGTCAGCAGGTATATCCGTACTTTGTCTATAAACTTCATATGTCTGGATCATACCTGCATCCAGTACAACTTTTAGTTGTGAGTAGGGATTAAACCCTTTCACTATACCAAATGCAAACCAGAATATCAGCCAGCTTACACCGAGTACAAGGATAGCTTCTCCACCAGTGGAGACGGGATCCTTACCCTTTATACCATTCTTATACAAACTATACCCAAGGGGTATAAAGGTAAAAGAAAAAATAAGTGACCCGACAGCTTGATTAATAAGGATAATAGCTGCAAAAGCAAGAATAATGCTATTGCGGATTATTATACCTCCTCGTCCATATCCTGATACTTGAAGATTGTAGAGTATCGGGATGGCAAGTAAGCCTGTCAGCCAGCCAAATAAGCCAGGAAAAATTGCTGGCAAAATAAAGGCAGCAGCAAGCAGTATGGATGGTCCTCTTAGAAAATTTCTAAAGGATTGGGCACTCCCCTGCGCTGCCATTATCAATTGAACAATTTAGAACTGGGTCGGTCCTGTATACGGCAGTAGGGCCAACTGACGAGCACGTTTCACTGCTTCATTTACCTGACGCTGATGTTTTGCGCAGGTACCGTAAATTCTCCGAGGGACAATTTTGCCACGTTCGGTTACAAAATATCGTAGGGATTTGACATCTTTATAATCAAGCACCAATTCTTTATCAGTACAGAGTCTGCAAACTCTTTTTCTTTGAAAAATTCTTTTACGTGGAGGCATATGTATTTCCTTTTAATTATATCAAATATTATTGACTGTTTTATTCTTCAGTAGCTTTTTCAGAGGCTTTTGCAGTCGTTTCGGTCTCACCTTGCTCTTCGGAAGCTTCTTCCTCTTCCGCTTTTGCTTTTTCTGCTTCAGCAAGGGCAAGTTGTTCCTTCACATCTGAGACACCATCTGTATCAATAGCATCTGAGAGTTTGATAGTCAGGTAGCGTAATACTTGATCATCAATTCGGAATATACGTTCAATCTCATCTACTGCATCACCTGTTGCAGCGTAGTCTGAAAATACATAGTATCCCTGGCTTTCTTTTTTTATTTCATAAGCCAGTTTTTTGAGTCCCCAACGATCTTCTTGGATAATAGATCCATCAAAACTTTCGATGATTCCATTGGTACGTTCAATGATTTCGCTGATTTGATCTTCACCCAGATTTGGGCGCAGAATATAGGTTGTTTCGTAGCGACGCATGTTTCCTCCTCACGGTCAATAGGCCCTCGCTTCTTTCTATATATAAGAGAGCGAAGAGGTAGTTGTTTTGCAAAACTTTTTATTTACCACTATTCTGGCGTGTGTGTCAATACCAAACTGTCGTATTTTGCGAGGAAAACAGGGACAAGCAAAATAACATGGGCAAGCAATAGATTTTATGAAGTTGAATTTGTTAATAGAGATGTAACGTTTATTTTACAGACCTTCTTAATCAGTTTTAAGAGTCATGTTTTGAGAGATTTTTTCACTGGCCTTGATACTTTTCCAGCGTTTTTTTAGCTCTTCTTCTGAACTAAATTTCTCACCTGCAAAAACATGGGGATGGCGCCCGATCATTTTTTGACAGATTTGCTCGAACACATCTTCAGGGGTAAATGCTCCTTTTTCTTGATGTATTGCCAGCAGCATGGACAAAATGAAAAAAAGATCTCCTAATTCTTCCTGGATACTGTCCGTTTTTTTTGAATCTATGGCCTCTAAAAGTTCTCCAGTTTCCTCTTTAAGATACTTGCTTATACTTTCAGAAGTTTGTTTTCGATCCCAGGGGCAACCCTTTTCCCCTCTGAGAGTTTCAATTATATTTTGAAGCGCCCTAAAATCATTTGTTTGCGTTGGAACGGACATGCTTGTTTCTATGATCCTGTATTTGAGATGATATTTATAATTTGGACGATTTTTTCTGAATCAGAAAGGCTGTTGTCTTTTGCTAAACTATTAATAGAACTCTGTTTTTGTTGTG
Source organism: uncultured Desulfobulbaceae bacterium (assembly GCA_947260045.1). GTDB lineage: Bacteria > Desulfobacterota > Desulfobulbia > Desulfobulbales > Desulfobulbaceae > CAMYOP01. The sequence goes on along the minus strand of CAMYOP010000078.1, from coordinate 5,497 downwards.
CTTTAATGAGACTTTCTTCCAGCTGTTGAATTGTCTGGGCTGCAGAGGATTCAGTAAATTCCATCGCATCGCGTAGATCTTCAGCGTTTTTGATTATAGATTTCATTTCCTCAATTTTGTTGAGACGAAGAAACAGTTCATCAAAATTTATCGGTTTTTCAAGGTAATCAATAGCCCCTTTTTTAATTGCTTTTACTGCAGTGTCAATTGAAGACTTTCCTGTAATGACAATTACTTCAGTGCTAGGGTCTTTGTCTTTGATAGATTGTAAAAGTCCCAGTCCATCGACTCCGGGCATGACAAGGTCAGTGAGAACGACATCAAAGTGTCTTTTTTCAATTTCATGTATTGCTTGAAGGCCATCATTGACAATGGTGACATCATGATTTGTCTCCTGCAGCCTTTTTTGATATATCTTCCTGATAATAGGATTATCGTCTGCAACAAGTACGGATAGATTGATCATTACCTTCTCCTTAATGGTATGATCCAGATTTACACGGATGTCTTTTTTTGTTTGTTGTGTTGATAGTAAATTAAATTGTTATGACGTTTCGGAATGAAACGGTCTGAAATACCTGTCAATGATTCGGTGGAACCAATTATTAAATATCCGTTTTCAGAAAGACTGTCGGCCAGGCGATTAAACAATTTTTTTCGATCTTCCGGGGTAAAATATATAGCGACATTACGACAAAATATAATATCAAATTTTCCAAAATATACAAATGATTTCATTATATTGCATTTTTTAAACTCTGCCATTGCCCTGAGTTCAGGGTTGACCTGCCACTGGCCACCACTTGCAGTAAAATATTTACTCAGGGTGGTATGGTCGAGTCCGCGTTCTATTTCAAAATTGTTATATTTTCCTGATTTTGCCTGGCACAGTGCTGAGTCGGAAATGTCTGTACCTATGAGTTTGACAGAAAAATTTCTCGCGGCCTGGTGTGCCTTTTTCAGGGTTATGGCAATGGAATAAACTTCCTGACCTGTTGAGCAGGCAGTGCTCCATATGCGCAATGGCTTTTGGGCACGGTTCGTGTTTAATAAAGTGTTGCTGGATCTTTCTTTGGCAATTTCTGGAAGAATTTTTTCTTCGAGTAATCTGAAGGGGCTGGTATCACGGAAAAATAAGGTTTCGTTTATGGTGATAGCATTAATTATGGATTTTTCGATATTTTTTGATCTGTCATTAACGACATTATGATAGAGTTCTTCATATGACTTGTAGCTAAATTCTTCCAGAACTTTATTCAGGCGCATTTCGATAAGATATTTTTTTGAACTATCAAAACTTATACCTGAAACATCATGGATATAAGCAATGAATTTTTTTAATTCATGGTCCTTGATTTTTATCATTAACGAAGGCCTGAGCCAAAAAGGTTAGGGTGACAGTAAAGGTAACAATAAATGCATGTCAGCTACCTGAGGGATTTTGTAATTTCTTCTGCGATCTTATCTAGTGATGCTATAACATTTGCTAAACCTCTTTCTATGGGAGCTTTGGGCATACCAAAGACAACGCAACTTTCTTCATCCTGAGCAATAATATGGGCATTTTTTTTACGAAGAATCTCAAGACCCTTGGTTCCGTCAGAGCCCATACCTGTCATTATTATTGCTGTTGTTTTATTTTCATATTGCTCTGCCACTGAACGAAAGAGGTAGTCAACGGAAGGCCTACAGCTGTTTTCAGGCGGATCATCGTTGATTTTTACTATCCGATCCCTTTTGTTATTTGCTTTTATTATTTTCATCTGTTTGCCACCAGGAGCTATATAAACAACATTTGGTAACAGGGTTTCGTTATCCTCTGCTTCTTTAACTGTCAGCTTGCTTTTTTTATTAAGATTTGCTGCTAGAGATTTTGTAAAAATTGGTGGCATATGCTGGACAAGAACTATCGGAACGCCAATTTTTGCAGGTAATTTAGGAATTAAGACACCAAGAGCATTGGGGCCGCCTGTGGAAATTCCCATGGTAATAATTTCCGACTTTACTCGCCGGCTTTGGGGAGCAGTTTTTATTTGTCTACTTGGTCTTATTGAAGTCGTTTTGAGAGGTTTTGACTTTGTAGCCCTAATTCTTGGCTTTGGCTGTATTGCCTGTCTTGCAACTTGCTTAATATGGCCAGCCTGAAATTCTTTCACCAGGGGGAAAAGTATTGAACGAAGTTGTTGTTTGGACTCATTAATTCCAGAAGTGCCTGGTTTTAATATAAAATCAACCGCCCCAAGATCCAGTGCTTTCATGGTCAATGCACCACCTTCACTGGTCAGGGTAGATACCACGATGGCTGATACATTAAGGGCTTGTTGGTTAATTGCTTCCAGTACTTCCAGGCCATCCATTACTGGCATTTCTATATCAAGGGTAAGAAGATCAGGTTTGAGCTGCTTGATTTTCGAGAGGGCTATCTGGCCATTATGGGCCACACCAACAACTTCGATCTCCGGGAGTTCTTCCAGGAGATCAGAGATTGCTTTACGGTAGACAATGGTGTCGTCTACCACCAGGACTTTGATTTTGGTAGGAGTCATATTTTGTAAAGAACTATATACTGTGAATCATTAGGTAGAGTGTTTGTACCTTATCAAGGGATTGAGGTTAAGGAGCAACTACAATTTGTACTATGTGTTTACCCTGTTCTCGTCGTCAATTTTGAGAACTTTATCAACGTCTAATATACCGATTAATTTGGTATCGGTTTTGTAAACACCAGTAAAATATTTTCCCTGGATGCCACTGATATTTGCAGGAGCCTGCTCTATTCTTTCAGGATCAGCAACAACTACATCACTTATTTTTTTGATTAAGAGACCTATATGTTCGCCAGGTGTGTTGACGATTATGTTTCGTGGATCGCTGCCAAGGTCTGTTTCGCTCAAACCAAGTTTTTTACTTAAATCAATAATAGTGACGATCTGGCCACGAAGGTTGAGTATCCCTATAACGTAATCAGGTGCTTGTGGGACGTTGGTCATGTCCAGGAGTTTGTTGATTTCCTGGACCTTTAAGATGTCCATGCCACATAAGGCATTGCCAACATAAAAGGTAGAAAGTTCAACAGTTTCTTTGTCTTGATCAAAACTATCAATGCTCATTAATAACTCCTCATACAAAAAACGATAAAATGATCCTAACTAACCTTTAATTTTTTCATACATTTATGAATGCCCTCAAGAAGTAGCTCTTTGTTCAGTTTGACATGATATTGATCGATTCCTACATCTTTTCCTCTTTTAAAGTGTTCTGCAGAAGCAAGGGTTGTGAGGGCGAACACAGGTATATTTTTATACCTTGGGTCGGTCTTTATTTTTTCTGTAAGTTCATATCCATTCATGTTTGGCATTTCTATATCGGTTAGAACAAGCGATATAGATTCTGCATTGTCAACGAGAACATTCCAGCCAACGACACCATCTTCTGCCTCAAGTACAGTGAAACCGACATCTTTTAAATAACTTGTAACTTGATTACGGAAAAAATTGGAGTCTTCAACGAGAAGGACTGTTAATGCAGAGTCCTTGATCTCTGAGCTTTTCATGGCGAGCTGGGTGAACCAGTCGGGATGAATAGCACCAACTAGTTCAAAGATGTCGACCAGCATAGTTATCTTGTTGTTGATAATAGTTGAGCCCATGATGCCTGTCTGTTTTAAGGTCACAGCATCTATTTCAACCGGAATTTCCATGGCGTCGACAGGCCCTGTTGCTAAAAGACCAATATCTTTCCCTGCCAGGTGAAAAACAATAACAAGAAAATCTTCAACATCACTTATGGGCAGGACAGAAGCAACTTCATCAATTACCATAAGGGGGAGACTGCCCCCCATATATTTAACTACCTTGCGGTTGCCAATAAGTTCAATATCGCTTTTCTTTATTTTCTCGATGCGTTCAACCATGCTGAGAGGTACACCAAATTGTTCTTCTTCAGCACTTCGGAAGCTTAATATCGCTTGCTTTTCTTTATCTGCCTTGCCTGCCTCTTTGGCTGCTTCTGCTATATCTTTAGCTTTTTCAGCGCCATCCAGGGAAGTAAGACTTGCCATAACAGCTATGCTGCTGATGTCAAGGATAAGGGCCACCCTCCCGTCACCCATGATTGTTGCACCTGCATACCCTTTGCACTGTTGCAGGTGTCGGCCAAGTGGCTTGATGACAATCTCTTCAGAGTCATAGAGCCTGTCTACAATCAGGCCGTATTTGATTGCTCCTGCTGAGACTACCACTATGTTAAGGGCACTTGTTGCGCTAAACCGTCTGTCTTCAACAGTTCGTTCAATAACTGAATCTTCTTCTTTTTCTTGAGGATTATCCACGGGATTTGTAAGAGAATAGGATTTTGAACGACGATCAGCGATGTTCATACGGCTATCTTTTTTTGTTTCCTGTTGGTCAAGATCAAAATAAGTGTTTTCGATATCAAGAATTTCAGAGAGACGAATCAAGGGAAGGAGATTGCCGCGCAGTCGTACAACTTCAGCGTCACCGACTCTTTCAACTCTCTCTCTGACCTTGGTAGCAGGAATACGGAGAAGTTCTTCCAGGTTTACCTGAGGAATGGCGTAACGTTCCCCACCTGTCATAACAATTTGCGAAGGAATAATTGCCAGAGTCAGGGGCAGCTTGATACTAATGGTTGATCCCTTGTCAATTTCTGAATTAATTTCAATTGATCCGTTAAGTTTATCAAGATTTGTTTTGACGACATCCATACCAACACCACGGCCGGAAACATCGGTAACTTTTTCTGATGTTGAAAAACCTGGCATCAAAATGAGATTGATTTTTTCTTTTTCAGACATGGCTTGTGCCAGTTCAGAAGTAATCAAACCTTTTTTGATGGCTGCTTCAGAGAGGACGTTTCCATTGATGCCTTTCCCGTCATCACTAATTTCAATAACAACCTGACCTGCTTCATGGTAAGCTTTAAGGACGATTATACCTTTTGGGTCTTTTCCTTTCGCTATACGATCTTCGGGCAACTCGACCCCGTGATCAACTGAATTTCTAACCAAATGAGTCAAAGGATCATTTATGGACTCAATAATGGTTTTGTCAAGTTCGACATCTTTACCTATAATTGTGAGATCAATCTGACGATTGAGTTGTTTGGAAAGATCACGTACTACTCTGGGGAATTTATTAAAGACATTACCGATGGGTTGCATTCGTGTGAGCATAATTGCCTCTTGCAACTCGGAAGTTACCATATCGATACGCTGGCCAACTGCTTCGGCATTTAAAGCCTCACCTGCCTGGAGAGTCTGTAAAAGCTGATTCCTGGCAAGAACTAACTCTCCGGCCATGGTCATTAATTGATCAAGCAGGCTTACATTTACTCTGATTGAAGTCTCTGCTTTTTGTTGTGGAGGAGGTGCTTGCGTGCTTTCCTTCTTATCTTGGGAAGCAGGAAGAGTGCTTGCGGGCTCAGCTGTTGTAGAAACTGGTTTAGGCTCATCTTTTATTTCTTGAGCTGAAGTTTC
>CAMYOP010000077.1 GCA_947260045.1 uncultured Desulfobulbaceae bacterium | reverse complement strand
AGCATAATCATAATCAAAATAGTTTATCATTTCTTCTATCCGTACCGCATCTCTCTGGGGCAGTACCCCGTTATTGAGTTGTCTGCGAATAAAGGAATAAGAGGCTGTGTCAACATCGATGGAGAAAGTCGAGACTGGTTCTTCTGTGCTTAGATGTATTTGATTGATTTTTATCTCTTTGAATTTGTCACGGCCAACGTCTTTATAGAAACCTCCTGCAATGTCATGATCTTGCAGTCCTTCAAAGCGGTTTTGTTTTTTCTTAAGCACGGCTGTCCTGGCTCTGCCTGCCTGCATTGCCTGGCTTGGGGCGTATAATTGAGGAGATTCTTGAGAAGAGGCAGCTGGTGCAGGAATATTGGCCCTGACTTCTGCCTTTTGGCCAAATTTTTCTTTTTCAAGAATCATTGTTTTAGTCTCAGGCAATGCTCTTGAGGGCGCTGCTGCAATTTGTTCTGCTGGCTTTAAATCTTCTTTTGCTGGTGCCTGGGTCTTTTCAATGACGGCAGGGCTCACTTTGCTGTCATCTGTAGAGTCAATACTTGCATCCAACATGGTTTTGCTTTGGAAGTGTTCTTTTACGGGCCTGTAATACAGAGAGGTGCCAATGGTCAGCGATACGCCGACTGCAATAACGGCCACACTGATAGTTGCAAAAGATGTTCTGTTCATGATGGGTTCTCCTTTGAGGGTAAATGTCTTGTAAATTGATCTACCCATATGACGCAGGAGATTGAAAAAACCTTTGGGATTTTTTTCGGTCCCATGGTTTTTTTGTGTGAGTGCTGCTGTTGCCCTCTTGATTGCCTGTTGCTGAGCGTCTTTTGAAGGCTCGGGAATGGGAGCCTCTTTAAAAGCTTTTTTGAGATCATTGCTGGAGAACTTCATGATAAAACCTTCTTCAGCTTTCTTTTTGCTTGGAATATCCGCCAGGAAACTGTTGTCTCGGCACAACCGAGGACCTGTGCGGTTTCTTTATGGCTTAAACCCTGGGAAAAGACCAGCAGGGTGGTTTCTTTTAACTTTTCTGGAAGTGTGTCCACAGCATCCATGACTTGCCCGTGATAGCTTTTTGTCTCCGGTCCTGGATTTTTTGAAACAATATGACCATTTATATCGCTGTCCATCCTCTTCTGGTGATGTCTGCTGTTTTTTCTGATGAAATCTTTGGCGCAGTTTGCTGTAACTCTATAGAGCCAAGTGGTAAAGGAAGATTTTTTGTTAAATGAATGTAAATGTCTGGCAAGCTTGATGAATACTTCCTGGGCAATGTCTTCAGCGTCTTCCTGTATCCTTGTCCAGCGAAAGGCGTACCTGTACACCGTTTGGTAATGGCGGTTGGCAAGAGTCTCAAAGGCTTGTGACTTACCTTTGAGCGCCAGCTCAATGAGTTCAGTATCCTGCTTGGTTTCCATGGTACTATCTTAGACGCCAGCTCTTAAAAAATCCTTGGTAAATTTTTCAAAAAATAAACAGAACAATCTATCATGACGTAGCCCATTGTTTTATTTGAGCCTTGATGAAACAATTTCACTCTTCCTGCATAGATTAACTTGAATGTGAGTTGCACAAAGAATTTTCACCTGGATAGAGCTGGAAAAACACTGCAGCTCAAGTAATTATAGTCTTTTCAGTGATATCGCTGGGTATCTTTGACCCTAAAATGTTTGACGCGAAGATTCACGCTCTGATATAAGACATGATATATCTTATAGAGCGAAAACCGCTCAAATTGAGTACGTTTTCTTAAAATATGGCCGAACCTGATATCCGGGTAACATATTCATACAACTGTCAGGTCCAACATTGACTGAAAAATTACTCAAAACATTGGGGATTCCTCTCCGAATTTATCATTTCTATAGGGATGGTTTCCGCTCAATGACTTTAGGGAAAACTCTCTGGAAAGTCATTTTTATTAAACTGGTCATTATGTTTGGAGTCTTGAAACTTTTCTTTTTTCAAGACTTTCTCGGTTCACGATTTGCAACTGATGAGGAACGGGCGGAGTATGTGCTGGAGCAGCTGACACAGCCTGTTCATGATCAAGATATTGGTAGAGGAGGAAGGTAGTTATGATGGAAAATTTTGACCCGACCATGGTGAATTGGGCCAGGGCGCAATTTGCCCTGACAGCCATGTACCATTGGATCTTCGTTCCCTTGACCTTAGGACTCAGCTGGTTGATTGCCTTTTATGAATCGATCTACCTGAAAACAGGGAATGAAGAATGGAAGCGACTGACCAAATTCTGGATGAAGCTCTTTGGGATCAATTTTGCCATTGGCGTTGCCACTGGTATTATTCTGGAATTTGAGTTTGGTACCAACTGGTCCAATTATTCATGGATGGTTGGAGATATCTTTGGGGCTCCTCTTGCTATCGAGGGGATTTTTGCCTTTTTTCTGGAGGCTACTTTTTTTGCGGTAATGTTTTTTGGCTGGGAAAAAGTCTCTAAACGCTTTCATCTCTTTTCCACCTATATGGTGGCTTTTGGCTCTAATCTGTCAGCTGTCTGGATATTGGTGGCAAACGGTTGGATGCAAAATCCTGTTGGTATGGCCTTTAATCCAGATACCGCCCGTTTTGAGATGCAAAATATCATGGAGGTCATTTTATCTCCCGTAGCTGTTACCAAGTTCACCCATACAACCAGCTCCAGTTTTGTTTTGGCTGCTCTTTTTGTTATTTCAATAGCGTCTCTTTTTCTCCTGCAAAAACGCCATATTGTAATGGCTAAACGATCGATAGTGGTTGCCGCCGTATTTGGCCTGCTGGGTTCTATTTTGACAGGCTTGACCGGTGATAGCTCTGCATATGAAAATGGATTCTATCAACCCATGAAACTTGCCGCCTATGAAGGGCTCTATGATGGAGAACATGGGGCAGGTCTCATAGCCGTAGGGAAGCTCAATCCACAGAAAAAAGTTGGTGATAGCCAGGAAGCTTTTGAGTTTGAAGTAAGAATTCCTGGCGCTCTTTCCTTTCTTACCAATAGAAAATTTGGATCGTATGTCCCTGGTATAAATGATCTTGTCTATGGAAATGAGCAGGAAAATATCATGGGGGCTGCTGAAAAAATCGAAAAAGGTAAAATTGCCATCCGCTATCTGGATGCGTATAAAATTGCCAAAAAAGAAGGTGATGAGCTGCAGGCAACGGCAACTCTTTCAATATTTAAAGAGTTTGAACAATATTTAGGCTACGGCTACCTGCAAAAGCCAGAAGATGCTGTGCCGCCAGTTGCTCTTTCTTTTTATAGTTTTCATGTCATGGTTATTTTAGGCCTTCTTTTTCCCCTGGTTTGTATTGCTTTTCTCTATTTTGGCATGAAAGGAACTTTAGAGAAGCAGTCCTGGCTGCAGGTTCTTGGTCTCCCTATGGTTTTTCTGGCTTTTGTTGCCTCTCAGGCGGGCTGGGTTGTGGCTGAAGTAGGCAGACAACCATGGGCAATTCAAGACCTGCTGCCAGTTTCAATGGCTACGTCAAATCTCAGTACAGAGACAGTCCAGCTCACTTTTTATCTGTTTGCTGCTCTTTTCACAATACTGCTTTTAGCAGAGATTACCATTATGGCAAAACAGATTAAAATCGGACCGGAGGAGATATAACATGATTGATTCACTTGATATTATAACTCTTCAGCATATCTGGTGGTTTCTCTGTTCGCTGGTTGGATCGCTCTTTTTATTCCTTAACTTTGTTCAGGGAGGTCAGACCCTGCTCTGGCAGGTTGCAAAGACTGACCTTGAGAAGTCACTTGTTATCAACTCCCTTGGCCGTAAATGGGAATTGACCTTTACGACTCTGGTCCTTTTTGGTGGAGCATTATTTGCCTCCTTTCCAAAATTTTATGCCACCAGTTTTGGTGGTGCCTATTGGCTGTGGATTGCCATTCTTTTTACTTTTGTTATTCAGGCAGTTGGCTATGAGTTCAGAACAAAACCTGGCAATTTGCTCGGTACAAGAGTGTATGAGTTCTTTCTCTTTTTAAACGGATCGCTTGGCATTTTGCTGATAGGCATTGCCGTGGGGACATTTTTTACCGGGTCAGCTTTTGTTTTAAATGATTACAACCAGGTTACCTGGTCCACACCTTTGCGAGGCCTTGAAGGGGCAATAAATGGGTTTAACCTGTCTCTTGGGCTCTTCCTGGTGCTTAATGCCCGTACCTTGGGGGCGATGTATCTTCTTAATAATATTAACTTTGAATCTGTCACGGAGATGGAAGAACGTCTTCGTCGGGAGGCCTTTATAAATTTTGCCTGTTCTCTTCCTTTTTTGCTTATTGTGCTTGGCAGCCTGTTTTTTATGACAGGCTTTGGTATTGGCGAAAATGGATTGGTGAGCATGGTTGCTCGAAAGTATATGCTGAATATGCTGGCTAATCCCTGGATTATTGGGATTCTTGGCGGTGGCCTTATTCTGGTGATACTTGGAGTGCTACTCACAGCAAAGAGCAGCAAAAAAATTGGTATCTGGTTAGGCGGACCTGGTACAGTAATGGTAGGCCTTGCTCTTTTCTCTCTGGCAGGATTTAACAATACTTCTTTTTATCCCTCAACTGTTGATCTGCAGTCAAGTCTTACTATCTTTAACGCCTCATCATCATATTACACGCTTAAAACTTTGATGTATGTGGCATTGGGGATTCCTTTTGTGCTTACCTATGTTGCCTTTGTCTGGTGGTCTATGGACAGGGGAAAAGTTGGTGTAAAAGAGCTCGGTAGTGATGCGTATTAAGTACATTGCAGGAAATAAATAACAAAAAATATTAGCAGGAGTATTCTTGTTATGTCCTATATTCTATTTGGTGTCTGGTTTGTGTTTCTCATCGCCTCTTATAAGGGTTCGATCGTAATTCTTGAAAAGGCAAAGCTCTTGTAGGGAAGGTTTGAAATTGTACGAAACGAAATTGCTGTTATCATTTTGAAGAGATCAGAGAAGATGTATCATCGCTTCCAAAGGATACGGATATGAAAGAGTTATCACCAAAAATATTGTTACTCGGCTCCAACGTTACTATTACCAATCTTCCCATCAAGGAGGTCAGTCTTCTTGAAGAGGGAAGCCTGCCTGCTTATGGCTATAATCCAGGTGATGATATTCAGTTATTGGCTGGTCGGGCATCTGTTGAGCAGGGGCGTTTGGAGCATTGTCTTACCTGGCTTGCCTCCTATCTGGTAGAGTCTGAGTTGACACCAAAGCTTGATTCACTGAGTTACGGTGACGAACGGCATGTGTATCAACTCTTCCATAAGCGTAAGGCAGGCGCTGCTGAATTGCCTGATCACGGCTGGTTTATGAAGAACCAGATCCTTCCGCCGGGAGGCAGGGCGGAACATGTAATATCTTTTGATGTGACCCATGAAAACCTGGAAGCGCTTTCCAATAATAAAGGCATTCTCATTGTAGACGACTCAGGGGTTCCACCCCAGATATGTGATGATATCGTTGATCTGAACCCAGGTGTCTGGTGTATCGCCATGGGGATATCTGTGGCCTACTGGCAGAAATGGGCGGAAAAACTCGGGAAACGTTTTGCTTTGTTTTGTCGTTTGTCCGACCTTGAGACCACCCGCATGGAAATGGATAGTTCCGTTAACTGGGAAACTATTGTTGCCATGTGTCTGCGGTCCCTACGGACTTCAGAGGTGGGATTGTGGGATGAGGAACGTCTCTGTTTTCGCTGTCATGTCATAATAGAAATGTTTCCTCATGGTCTGCTTTATGTGGGGCCAGACGGCACCTATTTCAGACATCGTAAAGGGCATCTTCCTGAAAAAAGTTCCCCCAGACAAATGGGCTCGGTTCCCTGTTATGACACCATGGTTACTTCCATGTTGGCTATGGACGCAATACGCTTCAATGAGTTTCAGTTTACCAGAAATTACTTTTTTGATTTTTCCAGACGGGTTTTGTTTAACTGGCAGTTTTTGTATGAAAACGGCTATTATTTCAATGATGGCTTGGAATTTCCTCGGCTTGAGCTCGTCAGGCCCCATTCAGGGAAGGCCCCTTGCTCATTTTTTGAGGACAGTAAAGATCCTGCTTTTGTCGAACTACCGCCTTTTTCTGCTGATTTTGATTCAACACTTGAGCTGGTGGCTTCCCAGATCTGGAATGAAGAAAAGAAAAAAGCACTCCGATCATTTTTTACATACAAACAGGCCAAAACTGCACAGACAAAAGTCGGGGATAATTATTTCGATTATCTTGATATAATTGTTTCAGTTCTGAACTATCTGAAAGAAGAGGTGAACAGGGGGGCTGGCTTTAAAAATCTGCCAATTGTCGAGCTTGGCCATCTTCGCACCACTGATCCGGCAGAAATTGATCCGGTTATAACCCTGCATAATGTCATGGACAGTTATGTGACCAGGGAACAGGTTCTCAGACCTCTCTGTATAGGTGTCTTTGGCCCTCCTGGCTCAGGGAAGTCTTTTGCTGTTAAGCAGGTTGCCAACGTAATTTCCAAGAAATTTGACGGCGACCCTTTTGATTTTTTTGAATTTAACCTCACCCAGTTTGCAAGTCCCGACGAGATTAACTCGGCAATTGATCCAGTTCGCGCATCTGTAGCCCAGGGAAAAGTCCCCATTGTCTTTTGGGATGAATTTGATTGCCGCTATGATGATTATGAGTTCGGGTATCTTCGTTATTTTCTACCGCCTATGCAGGATGGTGTGACCTATGTACACGGTATTCCATATCATATAGGGAGGGCTATATTTGTTTTTGCCGGTGGTGTGAAAGCAAGCTGGGAAGGTATGGAAAAGTTACTTGATAAAACAGGCGATGATTTACAGCTTATTAAAACACTGAAAATTCCTGACTTTATGAGTCGTTTACGGGTGGTACTCGATATTGACGGCATTGAAATTTCAGACCACCTGCTCAGGGATTCCGTTAGCGATGATGAACTGGAAGAACTCAAAAGAATTCTCATCAAGCGTGCTTTCATAATCGCACACCAGATGCAGACACATTGGAAGACCGCTGCAAGAAAAACCTCCGGCTTATTACTGCGTTTACTTCTTGGAAAATACAAATACGGTGCCCGTTCAATCGAGGCAGTGATCGAGGCAAGTCGGGCAGCTGACAGAATTGTCTATGGATTGCCTGAACTCATTGCTCCTTCAGCTGCTCGTATTCATGCCCAGTGGCGGGTGGATTTGGAGCGTAGGATTGATAATGTTCGTAAGCAGAAGGGGGTGCGTGCCGTCTGGTAATTTTAAGCGATCATATGCACCACATTTTCACACGATCGTTCCTGCTCGCATAGAGGGCTATAGCCATCAGGAACGCTTGTGCGAATCTATGGCACCTTTGATCGCTTAAGTGGCGAAGAGCAAAAGTGGGTGGGTATGTTTCTATCAGGCGAGTTTGGAGATGATTTTGGAGACAGCAATTGACATCTCTCCGATGGGTTCGGCTTCTCTCGGGCATACTGCCAGCAGGTAATAGGTACTGTTCAATACTTCAAATTTTTGCAGGATTAATTTGTCGTTTTCATTGATGTCCATTTGGATATTGTTGGCATCTTGAACATCGAGAATTGAATCAGCTTTTTCTAAGGTATCATTGAGAACTGAGGTGAATGCTGCCAGGGCGTCAGTAGAAACTGGGCTGTTGTAATCATCGAGTGAAAATCCCATTTCATCTGCAATTACAGCTCCGTAGATATCACCGCGTTCGCACATTGTAGCCAGGATGTCGCCCAATATGTTACCTTGAAAAGAGTTCTCGTCTTCTTCTGTTTTAAGAGCTCTCTGGTACCCATCACTCTTATCTGAACTGATTAAATCGTCTGCTTTTCTATCTCCTTTGCTTTCATTTTTGGCAAGAATTTCCAGGGCAAGTTTTCTGTATGGTTCTGATGTACTTGTGCCGTCGGCCAAAAGGGCCACAGGAATTGCTTTAATGGCAGCAAGCTCATAGCGGGAGTCGTAGGGAATGACGATGTCTAGGAAAAAATCATTGGGGAGTCTTGCTTTGAAATGATTAAATATTTTTTCTTCAGACGATATGGTCTTGTCAAACATGGTTGTGACAATGCCTTCAAGCTCCATATCCTGATTGACACTCTGTTTCAGATAATCTGCAAGTTTTATAAGGCGGGGAAGCGACTTGACCGTGCCAGCTTTACAGTTGATCAGAAGAAGGTAACTATCACATACTTCCAACAGGGCTTTAACAATTCTCCCCACTCCTACAGGCGCATCTATAAGCACTATATCAAAATCAGCAGCCAGGGTTTGAATCAGGCTGCCTAGAGTTCCTGAGGCTGCTGCTTCTTCAAAATAGAGAATATCTTCAGGTTGTTCAATGCCAACTCCAGCAACAGCGAAACTATCCTGGAGGTATTCTATGACATCAGTTTCTTTTTCCAGGGTACCTTTTAGCGCATGAATGAGCCCTTTGGCGGTTCTTGTCTTCAAGTTACAGGAAAGGGCGACTCCACCCTGGGGATCACCATCAATAACCAAGACTTTATTGCCTGTAAGGCTAAGACTATAACCCAGGTTAAAAGCGGTTGTTGTTTTACCGACTCCGCCTTTCTGACTTATAATGGCAATTGTTTTCTTCATATTATTTTAATGACCTGACAAAAAAATAGAGCATTCACTCACTCCAGACTCAGTAATCACACAATTATATCTGGAAAATATATGTCTATTAAGTAGTTAGCATGAACTGCTTCAGTATGGCAAGTTCATTGTATCCATTTTTCCCCTCTTTCTTTGCTTTTTCCTATAAATGAAATCTGTTTCAGGCCAGTTAATTGGATTTTTTTCATAAAGAATAAGGAGACATATTAGTGAAAATGATAAATTACTTCCTGTTTTTGAGATATAAGTTGATTAATAGAGGTCAAATCTCTACAATTTTAAAGAGTGACTTTCTTATTGATAGCTTGTTCCTAATTAGTTCTTATCTGGAAAGTCGAAGACTTTGCGGATGTTAGAAATGATTGTTTTCAGTTCGGCAACGAGGATTTTTTGAGAAGCTCTAGAAAAACGAGGAGTTAGGCGGATGCGTATAATTATACGCCGCACAAGAAACCCCGCAGTTTTACACCGAGATTCACAAAACAGACCGTTTCCGGATGGAAACTAATTATAACTTTATGAGAGGCCCATGCGTAAAATAGTGATATCTACCGGTGGCGGGGATGCACCTGGCTTGAATGCTGTAATATATGCGGTAGTTAAGTCTGCTACCATGAGAGGATGGGAAGTTTATGGCAGTAAAAGCGGTTACCGAGGGCTTATTGATTTTGAAGACCTGATTCGCCTTACCCCCAAAGAAGTAGAAGGTATAACCTCAACTGGTGGCACGATCCTTGGTTCCACCAATAGAGGGAACCCCTTTGCCATGCCAGTGACAAATCTGGCCGGTGAAACCCAAATAATTGATGTTTCCGATCGTATTCTTCATAATTTTCAGAGAATGGGTTTTTTCTGCCATATTGCCGTGGGTGGTGATGGCAGCCTTGAAATAGCCCACCGTTTTGCCAAAAAAGGGATGCCTGTAATAGGGGTGCCCAAAACCATTGATAATGACCTGGAAGCAACGGACAGGACCTTTGGCTTTGATACCGCCGTTTCAACGGCTACAGAGGCTTTGGACAAGCTGCATTCAACTGCTAAGTCCCATGACAGGGTTATGGTGGTAGAGGTTATGGGAAGAGATTCCGGTTGGATCGCTCTCTATTCAGGTATTGCTGGAGGGGCTGATGTGGTTTTGATACCCGAGATCCCCTTTTGCCTGGATAAGGTCTGTGAAAAAATCACAGATAATGATTTGCACGATAAGCATTACTCCATTGTTGTGGTGGCTGAAGGTGCCA
>CAMYOP010000076.1 GCA_947260045.1 uncultured Desulfobulbaceae bacterium | reverse complement strand
AAGAGGCAGTTCATGATCAGTTAAAGTATGAAGTGGTCTTTGTAAAATGGAGAATTTTTTTTACAAATAACTATATAGATTTGAATTGAATTGCCATCTGGCATTGGTTATCATTCTTGCTAAATTAACTCTTGATAAATAATATTGGAGGGAACTGTGGCAGAAGCAAAAGATACGTATCAGTGTCAGGTAAGTAATTGTGGATATATATATGACCCAGACAAAGGAGTCCCCAGAAAAAACACTCCTCCTGGAACTGCTTTCAAGGACCTGCCAGACGATTGGAGATGTCCTGTGTGTGGTGCTTCGAAAAAAACTTTTAGACCGCTAGCTGGTCCAGGCTCTGTTATAGAGGATGGTATTTGAAAAATACCGAACCATGACAGGAGGAAACAATATATATTTGTTACTTATTGTTCTTAGGCATATTTTCAGAAATTGAGATAATTCGAAATTATCTATTTTGCTTCGGAGCAACAATTTTTCCCCAGGTGTTTACCAATCTCTCTCTTTCTTGAAGAGTTCGTCATGGCACATATAACTGTCTGAATTTCATAGTATTGTTTCCAGGCAGAATCTTGCCTAAGAGCCTGTGATTTCGATTTTCAAGATTTTTTCCAACTGTTCTGCCTGGGCCTCTTTCACCTACTGCTGTAACACAGATCCGCAATCTGTCCAAAACGGGAACAGTCTTTTCTGAGAAACCTCAATAGAGGACAAGACTTCTCTTGATTGTTTTTATAAAGCTAATAACATGTCAGATTAACCCGGTTGGTCAAGCTGTTCCTTATTTGGTTGAAAGAGCATGAAAATACTGCCATGGACTTTGTTATTATCTGCAATTCATCTTCTTCTGGTTGCGCTTATTTTCCTCTTTTTTGGTTTAGGACTTGAGGGAAAAAGGAATATTGCTCACCTGTTTTTGCGGGTACTTTTGCAACCTGGGGAATTTTTCCCAGGATCGTGGTTTATCATTCTTCCGTTGAACAGTGTCCTTTGGGGCTTATGCAGTGCAGTACTCTTCAAAGTATTGCGCCACTTTATGAGATCCCAGGATTGACCTGGGCAAAGCGAGAAGGACTGGAGGAATAATCTATATTTTGTTAACCATGGCTCTCTATTAGCTCGTAGCGGTTTCATTACATTGTTGTTTTCAAAACCTTCCTTGTACCGATAATGTAGAGTGTTGCAGTTTGAAGGCTATCCACTCTGTCTTTTCCTGAGAATATTTTCGCTATCGACCGATTACGAATTTGTAACCAGGCCGTTCGTTTGAAATTCTGATTACCTCTGGTTGCGATATTTGTGGTTCCTGAAATATGAATTAAAAGGTATTGAAATTTTTAATTACAGTTATTTGTTGTATATACAGGGTTTTATTCTGTGGAGATAAAAGGCCTGTTTTTTTGGCCCATTTATTGCTGAGTTAACTGCACTGTCACTTCTGATTGTTATTTGATCTGTGGTTTTGTGATAGGTGTCGGAGACATAATTGTGAATGCGGTTCAGCAATAAATAGGTGATCTGGATGAGAACATTGTCGAGGTGTATAGAGGAAAAACAGTATTATTTGAAAAGAAGTTTTACCTTTTTGGTCGCACTGCTGTTAATGGTTTGTTTTTTAGGTACAGCAAATAGTCAGACGCATTCTGATTCTTCTATTGGCAATTCCCTTCCTGGTCATGGAACACTAAACTTCAAGGACGGCAGCTATTTTGTTGGTAAGTGGAAAAATGGGAAAGTAAGCGGTCATGGTACATTTTATTATAGTAATGGTGACCGCTACGAAGGAAATTGGAAAAACGGTAAACGAGATGGTCAAGGTACATATTATTGGGCTGATGGCCGCTACTATGTCGGTGAATTTAATAAAGGAAAGCCTTCGGATACAGGTGTTCACTATACCAGCGATAATGAGGAAAATGTTCATTGGTCAGGCGGACAGCAATCTGGTAAGGGGGTTCTCGAAAATACAAATGGACGCAGGGTAGAGGTAAAATGGGTCGAAAGCTGATTCAATAACCTTTACGAGCTGAGAGTCGATTAATGGAGAGGGAAATTTTTTTCCCTCTCCATTTTTTTTTCCTCTACTGACCTACTTTTTTTCGGCCTTATCTAAAGTTGCTCTTAACATTAAAGTGCTCACTCTTTTTCGTTTTACTCAAGGCTTGTTGCTGCTCATTTTAGTCTATTTTTCTGGGTTTATTGAAAGTGCTAATTCATTTTTTCCTTGGAAAATTGAGGAAAAATACATGGAATTTGTTATAATTTGCTTATAATTCTTTTTTTCCATGCAGGCTTGTACAGCTCTTGAAATTGAAACTTTTTTAAAAATGGCTTCAATCTAAATGATCCAGCAGTAGCCAAATGTACTTCATGATATGCTGTTTCTTTTTCTTTCACCGGACTGGCTACTGGTTCCAATTTTGTCGTGGTGACCTGTAACTGCTTGTTTTGACGTTAAAATTATCATGGATCCCTGCCTATGCATTATAATCAAAACTCGAATTTCAAATCACTTCAAGAAGGCTACAGTCAGGCACTGAGGAGTCAGAAAAATGTGGTTTTGCAGGCAGGCAGCCTAAAAGACCAGACCGGCGATTTTGCCAAATCAATAGTAACAGCCCTTCAAAAAAAACCATCTGAGCTTGAATGTCGTTTTCTCTACGATGAGCACGGCAGTGCATTGTATGAAAAGATTTGTGAGCAGCCGGAATATTATCTTACCCGCACAGAGGCCGGAATTCTGAAAGAGTATGCTGGAGCCATTTGTGACCATACAGGCCTTTGTACCCTGGTTGAGCTTGGCTCGGGGAGCTCAGTTAAAACTGATTATCTGCTCTCGGCTTATCAGAAAAAATTCAATACTCTCTGTTATTCACCAATTGATATATCTGCATCAGCCCTGAAATATGCTGGTAGGGCCATAACCCAAAGGCGTCCCAAGGTGCAATTTGTCGGGGTACATGGAACTTTTGATGATGCCTTTTCTCTGTTTGGCTGTTCGCCGAAGGTGATGACCGTATTTTTAGGCAGCACCATTGGTAATCTGACACCAGTTGAAGAAGAATCTTTCTGGGGGGATGTTTCTGAAAATTTGAAAGTGGGAGATTATTTTTTATTGGGCATTGATCTGGTTAAGGACAGGTCCACTCTGGAAGCAGCCTATAATGATAAGGCAGGGGTAACCGCTGCCTTCACCAAAAATTATTTTGGCCGCATGAATAGAGAACTGGGCAGTTCAATTGACCTGGACCAGATAGAGCATATTGCCTTCTATAATAAAGAAAAAAGTCAGATTGAAGTATACCTGGAATTTTTACAGGATCAGGCAATCGATCTGAATATGACGGATCAATCCTTTTCTTTTGCCAAGGGTGAAAGAGTTTTAATTGAAATCAGTCGTAAATTCGAATTTTCAAAAATGTCTCAATTGCTTGATCGTTTTGGCCTTCAAACCATTAAAACATTTACCGATCAGCAAAAGTGGTTTGGACTCCTGCTTCTGCAAAAGGTTTCCAGGTAAACAGGTCTTATGACTGGCAGGGTCATAAAGGATGGTCTCTGTGGAATCTGTCCAGCTGGGTGCTGGGTCCGTACCACCCTTGAACATGGTAAGGTTCAGCAGGTTGATCCTTTGCCAAACCATCCACTGGGTACCATCTGTCGTATCGGTAAACATTCTCCGGACATCATCTATGATCCGGATCGACTAAAGTATCCCCTCAAACGAAAAGGCCCGAAGGGCAGCTATGATTTTGAGCGTATCAGCTGGCATGAAGCTTTTAATCTGCTAGTAGCAAAACTTAAGGAACATAAAGAGCTGTATGGTCCTGAATCAACCGCTATTTATACTGGTCGTGGTAGTTTTGATATGGCACTTTGTGACCTGTTTCAACCCTCGGGTGTTGCGGTTTCATCGGCTTCCAGTGTTCTTTTTCCATTTGGCTCGCCCAACACCTTGGGTGTAGGCGCGCTTTGTTATGTTTCTTTTGCCATGATTGCACCCCATGTCACCATGGGCGAGATGTATATAACCATGGATACAGACATTGAAAACGCTGAATTGATTGTGGTGTGGGGCGCAAATCCGGCTACCGATTCTCCTCCTTTTTCTCACACACAAATACTCAAGGCATGTGAGCGCGGCGCAGAAGTTGTGGTTATTGATCCACGTTTCAGTGAAACTGCCCGGGAGACGGGAGCTCAGTGGATTCCCATCAGGCCGGGAACTGATGGTGCTCTGGCCTTAGGTCTTATTTTTATCCTCATTGAGCAGGAACTCTTTGATGAGGACTTTGTCCGTCAGTGGACTATTGGCTTTTCCGAGCTGTCACAACTGGTTCAGCATTACCGCCCTGAAATTGTTGAAGATATTACAGGAGTACCTGCTGCAACTGTTCGTTCACTTGCCTACCGTATTGCGGATGCTCAGGGAGCCTGTCCAGTTATGTATACAGGCCTGGAATATTCCGATAGCGGTGTTCAGGCCATCAGAGCTGTTTTCACTCTTTGGACTCTTGCCGGGCAGCTTGATGTCCCTGGCGGACTGCTCATCCGCATGAAGGAAAATATATTTCCTCAAAATCGCAATGATCTCCAGCCAAACCCAGCTCCAGAAAAAGCTCTTGGCCGTGACCGCTTTCCTGTTTACTCAGCGTATCGGGGGGAATCACATGCCATTGCTCTGCCCAATTCGGTATTACAGGGTGATCCCTATACAATTCGTTCTCTCATTGTCCTGGGTGGGTCCCTGCTCACCTCCTGGCCAGATCCTGCTCTCTGGAAAAAGACTTTAGAGGCACTTGAGTTCCTGGTCACAATTGATCGTTATCATACTGCAGACTCAGCATATGCTGATCTCGTCCTGCCAGCCACTACCATGTATGAGATAACCTCGTATATGCGCTACGGCCCTGTGTTTAAAATACGGGAAAAAATTATCGAGCCGCAGTTTGAGGCAAGAAATGATTTTCTCATCCTGGCTGAACTGGCAAAACGGCTTGGCTATGGTCACCTCTATCCACAGTCTGAAGAGGAGATTTTGGCCAAGGCCCTTGAAAGTACAGGCTACAGTCCTGAAGAAGTCCGGGCAAAGGGTGGCTCTGTTCAAATAGACCCTGTGATGATGCAATATAAAAAATGGGAGAAGGGCTTGCTGCGTGATGATGGCAAGCAAGGTTTTGCCACCCCCAGCAGAAAATTTGAAATCGCCTCTTCAGTGCTGGCTGAACATGGCTACGATCCCCTGCCTGTATATACTGAGCCACGTGAGGGGCCCAGGGAAGCACCCGAACTCGCGGCAGAGTATCCTCTTGTATTCAATTCAGGCGCCAGGACATATTATGACTTCAGAAGCCAGCATCATGGCGTGAAAAGTTTATGCCAGCACCAGAAAGATCCAGCTGTTACGCTAAATGTTCAGGATGCGGCTGATCGGGGCATAATGGGAGGGGAATGGGTTTGGTTGAAGACAGCTCGAGGAAAGTTACGCTTTCGGGCAAATGTCACAAAAAACATTGTACAGGGGGCTGTTGATGCCAACATGGGCGGTGGCGGTCCACTTGGGCCCCTGTCATGGCAACAGTGTAATGTCAATGAGTTAACAAGCATTGAACAGCATGATCCAATTTCGGGCTTCCCTATTTATAAGACCTTGCTTTGCCAGGTAGAAAAAATAAAAGGTCAGAGAGTTCAAAGCCATTCAGAATCACCAGACAAGGCCATTATAAAACCAGTCATCAGGGGGAAACAGACAAAAGCCACAATCAGAAGGGTCTATCTCGATAATAATGCCACAACTCCCCTTGATCCTCAAGTTCTCACGGCCATGCTCCCCTTTTTACAAGAGGAGTTTGGCAACCCTTCCAGCATTCATTCCCTGGGAAACAGGGCTAAAAAAGCTGTTGAAAACAGCAGGCGTACTGTAGCCTCTCTGCTCCATTGCAGTGCTGGGCGCATAGTATTTACAAGCGGTGGTTCAGAATCTAATAATCTGGCTATTCTTGGCGCTGTCAAGAGATTTGCTCACCAGAAAGCGCATGTCATCTGCTCTTTGATAGAACACCCTGCCGTCTTGCATCCATTTAAAAAACTCGAAGAGCAGGGGATCCGGGTTGATTATCTTGAATCTGATCATAACGGCTTGATTTCTCCAGAAGATTTAGAAAAGACAATGGCAAAGGACACCGTCCTTGTCTCAATAATGCTTGCAAATAATGAGTCTGGAGCTATTCAGCCTATCAAAGAGTTAGCGCACATTGCCCGTCAGCGTGGAGCCCTGTTTCATACAGATGCTGTGCAGGCAGCAGGGAAAATCAATATTGATGTGAATAGTCTGGGTGTTGACCTGCTCAGTATTTCCGGTCACAAGATGACTGGCCCTAAAGGTGTGGGTGCACTCTATCTAAAGAGGGGTATTACCCTCACTCCTCTCATCCAAGGTGGAGGACAGGAGAGCGGGATACGCTCGGGTACTGAAAATGTAGCAGCAATTGTCGGCCTGGGAGAAGCCAGCAAACTGGCAGCCAAGCATATGCAGAGTGATGCTTACCGTAATATAAGCCTGTTAAGAGACAGGCTTGAGCGCGAGCTTAAAAAGCTTGTACCTGGGGCAAAAAGAAACGGCTCTGCTAAAAACTGTCTGCCCAACACTCTGAACATGACCCTTCCCTCCATTCGTGGGGAAACACTCGTGTATGCTTTAGACAGACGAGGAATCTCCTGCTCAGCTGGTTCTGCCTGTAAATCAGGCAATCCTGCTCCTTCCCATGTCTTGAAGGCCATGGGCTTAAGTGATGAGGCTGCCCACTGTTCAATTCGCTTTTCACTTGGCTCCTATACCTCAAAAGATGATATATCGTACCTTGTTGAAGTGTTGGCAGATTTACTGGAAAACAAATCAGGGATAATTCGCTTTGTTCCTTGCAGGTGAGATTGTCTCTAGAAAGAAAAATTGTATCTTCATTTCCCCTGCTTGTAAGTTGCACAGTGCTGATCTTGCACTATTTATTATTACCTTTATGTATTTAAAATTTTTGTTTCTTGTATTCCCAATCCCTATATGCGATCATATTTTTAGAGGATCTTTTTTAGGTAGAAAAAAAATTTCTGAAGGTTGTACGTTTTTGGTGGAATTGCGATGATAGCAAAAAGGAGTTGTTATGAGGCAAGCAGACATTTCTGAGCGACGAAAGCATCAACGGTTTCAGATGCTTGATTATGCGCTCGTTTTTAATGACACAGTTTTGGGAGAAATTGTAGATATCAGCGAAGGAGGTTTTGCTTTTAAACATAAAGCAGATGTCGAAATCCCAGTTGCCACAGAAGTGAATTTTGACATAATGTGTACTGTCAAGGGTATCCTGATTGAACAGCTGCCGTGTCATACCGTTTCATCTTTTAATATGGAGGAAAGTTCCCCTGACAAGCAGATCATGAAAAAATGTGGTGCAAAATTGGGGAGTCTTACAAGGGAACAGGCAGAGCTGTATAAACATTTTCAGGGGACCCAGCAAGTATCGTTTTCTTCATAGCTGTTTAAACGCTCCACTGACTAATATATTGATACATCACTACTGAGGCAGCAATACTGACGTTAAGGCTTTTGCCTGCTCCAAATTGCGGGATAGTAAGGGTTTTCAGGTCTCGGTTCTCTTCCGGCATTATGCTTATGCCAAATTCTTCATGTCCGAAAATGAAACCGCTTTTTTCAGGAAGATTAGCTTTGCAGAGAGGCAAACCACCGCTCGGCTGAAGAACAAAAAGTGTGTATCCTTGTTTTATCAGCTCAGTAAGACAAGCATCTATATTATCATGAAATGTAACAGGAACTTTACGAAAAGATCCTTTGGCAGGAGCTGGATCAAAGGGGCCAATCCCTACCATGTGGACCTCTGATGCACCAAAGGCCTCAGCGCTGCGAAATATTTTAGCCACATTGAATCCTGGTTTCAGATGATCAAGCACCAGGACAAATTGGTGAGGACCCGGTTTAGCCAACACATTATAACGACATTCTTTTTCATAGCGCTGGACAATATTACGGTGTTTGCTGCTGGCCATGACTGCAATCCTTTCATTGAAACTGTTATTTATTAGGTGAGCCGCTCCACCTGAGCAGGAATCCTTAAAAAATACTATTCACAGGGTCTAAAAGAGCTTGAAGAGTAAACTATTTTGCTTGGTATTATGGTGTACAGAAAAAAGAAATCGTTGATACGGCAGTTTTTTCAGACAGCATGTCTCTTTTTAGGTCTTATTCTGCTTGGCCATCTTTCAGCGTGCTCTGGAGAAGAGCAAACCCCGGAAATACAAATCCAAAAGTATGTAGATACAGGGGAAAAATTAGCGGAAGAGCGCAATGCAAGGGGCCTTGCCAAGCTAATTTCGGAAAATTATCGTGGCGATCAGGGGCAGGATAAAAAAGCACTCAGGCAATTATTCAATGCGTATTTCTTGCGTCATAAAAATATACACCTGCTCGTGAGTATTGATACCCTGGATATTATAGACAAAGATCATGCTGAGGTGCAGCTCATGGTGGTTATGGCCGATATACCCCTCACCGATCTTTCGAATCTTTTAAATATTCAGGCGGATATGTACCGATTTGACCTTTCTTTAACCCAGGAAAAGGAGCAATGGCTCCTGGAAAAGGCAAAGTGGCAACGGGCAGTTGCTGGTGATTTTTAGTTTCCGCTTTGGTCTGTGAGACTTTTTTTCAGATAATAGCTGGCACCAGTATTTTTCAGTACTGTTGCAACCTTTTTCTGAAATTGGCTCCAGTCAACCCCAGCTTCCTGTTTTTCATGGTAATTGATTTTACCAACTTTCCAATGATCAACCACGTTTTGCAATCGCTCAATAACCTCTAAGGCCTGATCTGGATAGATCACTGGTTCCAAGCTAACCCATGTTCTGATTTTTTTGCTATGGGCCAGAGAAATAGCTTCAAATCTATCAGCTATTGAGGCTGCATGGGGCTCCCAGTAGTCAGCATCTTTTTGTTTGATAAATACAAGGGTTGAGCCAAATGAGGCCTTTTCATATCCTTCGAGCAGGTCAAAATCTCTAGCTGCTCGCATTCCGCCTTTGGTAAGCAAGGTAAAACGAAGATTATGGCGTTTAAGAATTTGGATGGCATTGTGGGTAATGTTTTTTGTAATTTCAATTGGTTGGTAGGGGTCAGTTTCAAAACTCATCATGATTTCCCTGTCGTCACCAACCAGACTTGAAGCATCCTGTTCAAGCAGTTCAAGAATATTTTCAACAGGCCTGATACAGCTGCCAAAGTCATCATGGTTTCTGCCGACAACTTTGGGGGCATAACAGTATAAGCAACCATGTGAGCATCCATGGTACAGGTTTACCGCAAGAGGTGCATATTCCTGGGCTTTTCCTTTGCTTTTATAAATTACCTGCATGGACTCTTTCTTTTTTCTGTTTTGAGAATAGGTTAAAAAAATTGTAACAGACAATTGTGATTCTTGAAATGAAATGAAGAGGAAAAGTGAGAATCTGCTTGTAAATCTTTTGCAAAGATGAAGGATGTAGAAAGCTTTTAGTGTTTGTAAATAGGATAGTTTAGGGGAGAAGGGGCATTTTTGGGAAATAGTTAAAAATGCCCCTGAAATCAAATTAGGCGGCGTCCCTTTTTATCCAGGAAAGGACATTTTGCTGTTTGGCTGGTTTCTTTTGTTCTGGTATGAGACCGTTTGCTGCAGAGGCTGTACATCCCTGTCTCCGTTCAAAGGGGAAGTCCGTAATATTCCAGCAAAGTGTAAATTTATTGAGCTTCTTAATGGCCGCAATAGAAATCCCGTGTTCATGGATCATCTCTCTGAGACATTCAACCCATTTGATGTCGTTTAAGGTGAAGTAGCGCCACTTACCC
>CAMYOP010000075.1:9930-12761 GCA_947260045.1 uncultured Desulfobulbaceae bacterium | reverse complement strand
AAAAAGATTGTGAATCATTTTGGGGCAAAAACAATTGATATATTTGAAAATGATATTGATCGTTTACTTGAAGTAGAAGGGATAGCTCAGAAAAAACTATTGTTTATAAGTAGGGGTTGGAAGGAACATAGAGCTATCAGGGATGTTATGCTTTTCCTTCAATCCCACGGCATCTCAACCCTTTTTGCTGTGCGTATTTTTAAACAATATGGGGACAAGGCTATTGCAATTGTCAGTCAGAACCCATACCGCCTTGCCCTGGACTTTTATGGAATAGGCTTTTTCTCAGCAGATAAAATTGCTCTTTCCGTAGGGATTCCAACAAACTCTCCTGTGCGCATAAGTGCAGCTATCAGGCATGTTCTTCTTGCAGGAAGAGATCTTGGTCATTGTTATCTAACCGCTTCACAAATTGATGCTAAGGTGCAAGAGCTCCTTGGTGAGGTTGCAGGAGGTATTGATACTGCTTTCTATTTACAACAAATGGAGTCAGAAAATCTCCTTAAAGTTCGCAGGTTAGTTGTTGAGAAATCCTCAAAGGAAGTTCAGTCCTGCTATTATGCAAAAACTGTTTATAACGATGAAACCTATGTGTCAAACAGAATTAAAGAGATGGTTGTATCGTCAGTGGGAGAGCAGGACAAACACAAAAAATGGCTGAAGGCTTATGAGACAGAAGGGAGTAAACGTTTAAGTGAGGAACAGTTTTCTGCAGTCTGGAAGATACCTGGACATAAGTGCTCAGTCCTAACTGGTGGTCCAGGTTGCGGTAAGACCACAACAACAAAAGCACTCGTAAAACTGTTACAGGCTGAAGGCAGAAAAATATTACTAGCAGCACCAACAGGAAGAGCCGCACAACGAATGAGTGAGGTGATCGGTAGTGAGGCAAAAACAATTCACCGACTGCTTGAGTTCCAGGCAGGCAGATTCAAGCGAGATAAACATAACCCTCTTCAGGCAGATTTTGTTATCATCGATGAAAGCTCCATGTTGGATATAAGCCTGATGGCTTCCCTCCTAAGAGGAATTGGTCAAAATACAGCACTGTTACTCATAGGAGATGCTGATCAATTGCCTTCTGTTGGTGCAGGTAACGTACTTGGCGATATTATCAATTCAGGTCAAGTACCATGTTTCACCTTGAAAGAGATATTCAGACAGGCCAAGCAGTCACAAATTATACAGTATGCTCACCAGCTTAATAATGGAACGATGCCAAGCATTGATTCACCGTTTAAAAAACCTGATTTGTGGAAAAAGTCGGACTGTTTCTTTATTGATTCAGAGCAGGCAACCCAGGAAGACTTACGTTTTATAAAAATATCCAAAAAACATTTTTCTACACTTGAAGAGCGAGAGAGTTTGGTCACAGGGACCACTCCATATACCTTCAATGCTGAAGAAAAGCCTGCAAGTGTCCATTCGGAGAGAAATCTACCTGAAAAATACAAACATGTTAATTTTCAGTTTTTGCAGAACACTAAATCAGAAGCTCAAGCCCTGCAGGCAATCAAGAAAAAGGTACATCCCTGGTCCTCTTTGCATTACGGTTATACAGCTTTCGACGTAGTTTTGCAGCTTTACGCAAATTGGATTCCAAAATATTATGGTGATGATTGTGAGATTCAGGTTCTATCACCCATGATACGGGGAAGTTTAGGCACGGCAAGTCTGAACAGAGCAATTCAGGGGGTTGTAAATCCTCAGGGAGCAAATAAGAAAGAAATTATAATCGGTGAAAAAACATTCCGTGAAGGCGACAGGGTGATTCATAGACGAAATAATTATGATTTAGGGGTGTTTAATGGTGATATCGGTAAAGTTGACACCGTGGATAATGAAAAAATGTGCTGCATTATATCTTTCTATCCTGATATGCACAAGGTTACCTACCAGAAAGAAGACCTTACAGAACTCGATATAGCCTATGCGATTACGGTTCATAAAGCACAGGGTAGCGAGTTTGATGTGGTCGTTTTACCGATTTTAACCCAGCACTACCGTATGTTGTTTAGAAATCTAATATATACAGGTCTTACCAGGGCTAAAAAACTGGCCATATTTGTAGGGACGAGAAAGGCATTGGCTATTGCAACGAGCAATCAGGACACAAGCAAACGACAGACAGCCTTGTCTGTTTTGCTGCAGAAGTGAAGTGGATGAGCAGGAATTAATTAAAAAGAAAAATGGCTCTATATGAAACTCAGCTAGAATGTTCTTGAGGTCATACCTATTGGGGATTGGCGAAGATTTTTTTTTCAATAACTTCTTTTATGACTAAATCTAATCATATTCACAAAAAAATGATTAATACCTGAGTTTCATATAGAGCCACTAAAAGAAATTATAAGAACAATAAAAAAGGGGTTGCCAATTATGGCAACCCCTTTTTTATATCGATAGAAAGTCTTCCCTAGTTGGTAGGCACGGTTAAAACACCCTGCATTCCTCTTTCGGTCAGACTGCCGTTTTTACCTGCAGGCATTTTGCCCTGAACTTTATGGGCTATGCCGTGACAAGCGCCACAGTCACCGTCAAAGCGTTTCAGAACATTTTCGCCATGTGGTTTACCATGGCAGTCCTGACAGGTTGGAATCTCACCATGGGTTGGATGACAGAATGCACAGGTCTGGCTTGTATGACGGTTATTGCTTGCCATCAATTCATCGTATACATCTGTATGACATCCACCGCAGACAACCTTAGGTTCGTCAATGGTGAAAGCAATATTGAGTGGTTGATGTGGATTGTTGTGACAACGCAGACAATCTGGGGTGTTCAGGCCAGCTCTATGACCATCACCATCATGACATTTCGAACATTCTGGA
>CAMYOP010000075.1:0-9900 GCA_947260045.1 uncultured Desulfobulbaceae bacterium | reverse complement strand
TAGGATTAAGATGACAAGGCGCACAGTATTGTTGTGGAGTGTCTTCTGCGTAGCTTATGTCAAGCGGATGATGAACAGGATGGCATCCAAGACAGGTCTGTGAAGTTACACCGGTAAGATGATATGGAGCTCCACCATCATCACTATGACAGGTAGCACACTCTGGAATAAGCCCATGTACAGTATGACAGTCAGTACAGGAAACTTCGGTTGTGTGTCGTGTGTTGGACTCAGCAATCTGCTGTGGTGGTCCAGTATGACAACGTATACATTGATCAGCTGTAATGTCTGGAATCACAAGCGGGCTATGGGCGTTGGAGTGACAATTGCCACAGGTAGCTACATCAGCTTCATCGCCATGAGGTTGACCATGACAGGTCTGGCACTTAGGAATTGCATCAGGGTATTCAACCTTGCCAGGAGCATAGGAATGATACTCGGTATGACAGAATTCACAAGGCAGTTGGTGACGTGTACCTTTATCCTGTAACAGTGTAAATACGCCGATATGACATTGTGCACACTGCTCCATGGTTAAACGCTTAACCCCGGTTTTATATAGCTTAGGGGTCTTGGGAACCGTTTTAACTGCATCTGTCAGTGGAACCTTTTCATCGCGTGCAATAGCTGCAGAACTCAGGCATACCACTATCCCAAAAGCTGCAACCGTGGCTACAGTCAAGTGGAAAAGCAGATGCCTTCTGCGTCCGGTCATCTCCTTTTTCATTTGTATTCTCCTTCCTTTTTAAACGGCAATTCTCTTAAATTACAAGATCATGTGGATCGTTATGACATTTCAGGCAATCAGGGAATTTTAACAACAGTGACGGTGAATGAATTCCTTCATGACAATCAGTGCATGCTGGTACAGTTGGATGACGATCCTGGTGACAGTAAGCACAGTTGAGATCTTTATGCTTGCTTGGATTTGAGGTCAATGATCGATACACATCACCATGGCAAGCACCGCAAAGGATGGATGGAGTGTCATCGGCATAAGTGATATCGATTGGGCTATGTGGTTTATGACAACGCAGGCAATCTTCATACACCATTTTATATTCCATTAAGTCAATATGACCCTCATGGCATACAAGACAGTCGTTGATCATTTTATGTTTATCAGGGTGGCAGAGTGTACAGGTCTGTTCGGCATGCTTACTCGGGAATGTTGAAAATTCCTGATCTTTATCCTCATGACAGGTTTTACACCCCACCGTTGACTCTGGTACATCTGCAATGGTCAATTCCAAAGGAGTGTGTGGATTTGAATGGCAAAATAGGCAATTTTCAAGAGCAAAGTGTTTCCGCTCACTGCTGTCATGGCAATTGCTGCATTGTGGAATAGTGTTATCACCCAAGGGAGGATGCTCTTCATGACAGTCACGGCAGGAAATTTCTGATTTGTGCTTGCCGCCATTGGAGTCAATCTGACTCGGCTGATCTTTATGGCATTTTTGACAATCAGTGCTGAGTAGTTTTTTGGGATCAGCAGGTGTAGCAGCTGGAGCCTGTGTTGGTTGAGCAACAACTTTCTTTTCCATTACTGGAGGGGATTTTTTTGCCTTTTCTTCCGCTGAAAAATTTACACAGCCCGAAAGAAGAACGGTAGAGACCGTAAATAATCCCACCATACTTAAAATTCCTATCACTGTACGATGGCCCTTCAACATGTTTTCCCCCTTGTTAACTTGCTGATTGATAACTATGCAAAGCTTATATATTTATAAAATAATATTTCAAATGAAATATTTAAGCAAAAAAACTCTTTGTCCTGGGCCTAATTATTAGGCTGAGATTCCTCTTCTCAAACAGACAAAAATCTATCACTTGATACCATACTAACGTCCATGTATCAAGTATGGAAAACAAATCCTAACTATTTAATTAAATTGGACTGTTGATGCTTGATATGAAATGAATGACCTGTCAATGACCGAATGCTCATTCAGTCCGATATTTCAGCTATTTTTGTCTCTGCTGCTATATGATTTTTTATGCTATTGAGATAATTAATCGCTAGAAAATATGTGATACAATTATCATATTATTTTTTAATATTAGCAGTTGAAGGGCGAAAGTTTCATGAATATAAAACGACCTAAATTTTTTTGCATGCCAGTTAATAACTTGCCACATCGTATAAAGTATATATTTATACGATGTACTCAACTGTAATAAGTAGTAAACTTTTTTTGCCATTTATATACGTTACGTGAAAATAGATAATTATGAAGAGAATCTATCGTAACCCCTGCTATCAATCATATGAAAGGATTTCGGCACACGTACTTGGTAGAAGTCATATGCCAGAGACCTTTTGTTTATTATGAACTTATTGATGGGTTGGAACTGTCAAAAAGCTGTGCTTTCTTTTTTATGGCAAATCATTGATTTAAAAATCTTTAATAGCGACGGAGGTGTGAATGAAATTTTTCAAGAAGAAAACTCTTACCAGCCTGGCCCGAACCTGCGGTTGAGCTGCTAAAATTGGTCCGACGGATCTGTCGGACGCACTTGATGGTCTGGAAAAGCCAAACGATTCAAATCTGCTGGTTGGCATAGAAACAGCCGATGATGCAGCTGTCTATAAGCTCACAGATGAAATAGCGATGATTAATACCGTGGATTTTATCACTCCACCCGTGGATGATCCTTATTGGTTTGGCCAGATTTCAGCTGCTAACTCAATTTCCGATGTCTACTCCATGGGCGGCAAACCACTCACTGCCTTAAATGTGGTTATGTTTCCGTCGAAACATCTTGATATGGGGTTTCTAAAAGATATTTTGCGAGGTGGGCACGATAAGGTTGTTGAAGCAGGAGCTGTATTGGTTGGCGGCCATACAGTAGATGATGAAGAACCGAAATACGGTCTCTGTGTGAACGGTATCGTTCATCCCGAAAGAGTTATCACCAATGCAGGTTCCCAACCTGGTGATGCACTTATTCTGACAAAACCACTTGGCTCAGGTGTACTGTTTAATGCTGTCAGGTCAGGAAAGCATTCATTTCAAGAGCTTGAACGAGACGTCCTGCCTTCTTTGGCTGCCTTGAATGGAATCAGTATGGAAACAGCTCTTCAGTTTGATCTGCACGCCTGCACTGATATTACAGGATTTGGTATTTTGGGTCATCTGCTGGAAGTAGCACATGGCAGCGATGCCAGGGTGGTTGTCCATCATAAAAGTTTGCCTTTTTATCCAGCAGCTCTTGAGATGTACCAAAAGGGAGAAAGTACTGGTTCAAACAAAGCAAACAGGGCAATGGTTGCAAAACATCATCTTGATATGCAAGTGAAATTAAATAGTTATGAGGACGAGTTGCTCTACGACCCGCAAACATCAGGTGGTTTGCTTCTCTCTGTACCTTTCGACCAGGCTGGTGCGTTGATACAAAATTTACATACAAAAGGAGTTGCTGGGGCCGTGCAAATTGGCGAGGTAACCGATGAACCTGTCGGAATAACCGTAGGGTAAATTTTTTTGGCGTCTTTTATCGGTCATTCCTATTGTTAAGCTGTTTGAAATAGGAGAGGCCGATAAGTGCTGCGACTTTTTTGGCAGAGGTTTGGATGTGGAACTACACTTTATAATAGCTATGCTTGGCTTGTTCGGTGGCTTTGTTTCAGGCATACTGGGAATCGGCGGAGGGATTATCATGGCGCCGATGATCCTGTATGTTCCACCATTCTTTGGCTTGCCAGTCTTACCAATGCAGACGGTGGCTGGACTGACCATTGTCCAAAGTTTAGTCGCATGTATTTCAGGAGCACTCAGTCATCATAAATTTCGATGTGTATCCAAAGAATTAACCCTGTGGATGGGCACCACTATTTTTCTTTTTGCCCTGGTAGGTGGCGTAAGTACCAAATTTATCCCAAATTCTATTCTGCTCATAATTTTTGCTCTGCTTGCACTCTTTGCAGCCATAATTATGGTCTTGCCAGTACAAAAAAACGATGATCTCACAGATGTCCCCGTTCTTTCCTTCAACAGATATAAAGCAATATTGGTTGCAGGCAGCATAGGTCTTTTAGGTGGACTTGTTGGCCAGGGCGGCTCATTTATTCTTATTCCCTTAATGATATTTTTTCTTGGCATACCTACGAGAATCGCTCTAGGCAGTAATTTGGCCATTGTTTTTCTTTCATCTCTGGCTGCTTTTTTAGGCAAAGCTTTAACGGGACAGATTGTCTGGTCTTTGACAATTCCTATTATTTTGACAGTAATTCCAGCGGCCTGGATTGGCGGATTCGTTAGCCAGAAGGTTTCAGCTAAAGGCTTGAGAATTTTACTGGCAATTTTCATAGCCCTGGCAGCTATTCGTATCGGTCTTGGTATTGTTTTTGCCGAAATTCCTTGAAATAATCCTAATTATCTTTCTAGCTTTTTATCCAAACATCACTTGATTCAAGCCGAAACATCTTGTTCTATTGGCTTTATTTTATAAAATATTGTTATTACTGATACTGATATTGAAAATTGGATAATAATATCCAGTTCTTTCCCAGCAAATTGAGGGACAGAGCCTGCCTTATAATCATATTCTAAACTGATACGATGGGTGAGTAATTATTGTTACTTTAGCGAAATGGATTTGGGATCCCTTGCTTTGTCTCATTAATTTAGAGCTGGGTCTCATCTTTTTATATCTTACCCGCGCCTATGCCTGGAAAAAGAGTCTGCCCGTATTTTTGAAAATTCTTAGAAATGATTAGTCGACATCCAGCGATCGATTGGTTTCGCACAAAAAAGCGTTCTTCTCTGCTGTTGCTGCAACTGTGGGGATTGGCAATATAACTGGAGTTGGCACTGCCATCCATCTTGGCGGTCCAGGAGCATTATTCTGGATGTGGATTTCAGCTCTTTTTGGCATGTTTTTCCGAATGGATTCAACCTATATGGCAATCAAGCTGCGTCCTGCTGATGAAAACTCTTTGTCCTTTGCCACGCCAATGGTTTATCTAGAGAAATATATGGTCGGACGATGGTCATTTGTTCCCTATCTGGTCGCAGGCTAGCTCCTGTTTCAGGGAGTTATCTTATAGAATCTGGTGCAGTCAAACTCGCTTGCCCGGGCTGTCCATAATTGGTTTGCAGTACCAAATTTACTGAGTGCCCTCTTGATGACCTTTATTGTCGGCATGATTATCCTGGGCGGCCTGAAAAAGATTGTTAATTATTGTTCAGCACTCTCACCTGTGGTGATTTTTGTCTATATGCTCACGGGTATCGTGATTCTTTTGTCTGATCCTGCTCGGACAATAGATGCATTGGGCCAGGTTTTCACCTATGCTTTTTTACCGTCATCTAATGGTGGGGGAATTGCTGGCTATACGGTTTTGCAGGCAATGCAGTTTGGCGTCTCTCGTGGTATTTTTTCCCATATGTCTGGCATGGGTATTAGCACATTTCTCCAGGGAGCAAATAAGGAGGCTCCTGCAATGGGTGCTTTTATGTCGGTAATTATCCCATTTGTAGACACCGTCCTTATTTGCAGTATTACGGGACTTGTGATCATCTCCATTTCCAACTGGTAAAATCTCACCGGAGCCCATCTCACTGCATTGTCTTTTGAAGACGGCCTGGGACTCCTTGGTTAAATGGTTGTTATCGTCAGCCTGATAATTTTGCAATTACCACAATTGCTGCTTTTGCCCATATTTCTGAAGGGTGTTTCAAGTATTTAGGCGGTACCAATTCCTTTTATTATCGCATTGTTTTCCTGACAGTAACGTTTGCTGGACCTTTTCTTGATCTCCGCTTTGTCTTGTCATTGAGCGATATTATTATTGCTCTGATTATTATCTTCCACCTTATTCCTCTCCTCTACATCACCCTGCAAAATCGTGAAGAAATGTATAGAGATTTACAGGAACTCACCGAATCAAAGGACTTGTAGGTACTTGGCTGCCCATAATCAAATAATAGGGCTGACTTTCAAATAAAAAGCACTCTGAGCAAAATGTTTGGTGATGCGATAATCACCAGGGGAAATGATTTTAACTCAATGCAATAGCAGGAACAGGCAGAGGGAATTAGTAACAGGGCGAATAAATACATGCCCATGTACTCTCTCTGAATGGTTGAGCTCTTGAAATGGCCCTTGATGGTAAAATATGCAGGGCCATTTGAGAGGGTGTAGATTTCGCAGCAGCTTATTTTTCGATGTGGCTCGTACCTGACCTGCCAAGTGGAAGTACACAGGAATGTATCTTTAATCCTTGGCAAGATTACAAGAGCAAAATACTACATTTTAACTGCTGGTTTTCCGCTGCCAATCAGGGGAAGTATTTTTTCCACAGTAAAATAGACGAGGAATTTTGGACCTTTAGCTTTGTCCTGTTCCGGTGACAAGTGGCGCCGGGTCATTTTGGCAAGCAGGTCCGGGTCGGTATCCTCACGTTCCTTTTTTAGAAAGAGGCGGATTCCCTTATAATGAGGTCCATCTTCGATAAAGAGATAGGTTGCATAGGGGTTTGATTCGATATTATGATGGGTTAAATGGTCTCGCATTATAAATGCCAGTTTACCGTCTTCAAGGATATGTGGCTTTGAGTAAATGGCAGCATCTACCTTGCCGTCAGCGTCTGCCGTTGCCAATACCCCTTTTCCAGTTACACCACTAAAATATTCATTCAAGGTCATAGGTTACTCCTCTATTATTTGTTTTGTTTTAATAAGTTTAGCAGTATCGTATTCCTGCCTTTCCAACCGTACTAGAATCGACTGATACACATCTTCAGCCATTTCAGGGGTACGGGATAATATCCAGAGGAACTTTCTCTTGGGGTGACCCACAACGGCGTACTCATAATCCTGACCAAGGTCAATTATCCAATAATCTCCTGCAAATGGCCAAAAAAAAGAAACTTTCAGTCTGGCGTTTGTCTCTTTATCAACTACCCAGGCTTTTCCCTTTGCTTTACGAAGCTTGCCTGAAAACGATTTGTCATAACATTCATTAATCACGCGAATCTTGCCATCATCACTCAGGGAATATGTTGCCTTACTACCAACGCATCCTTCTTGAAAGGTATTTTGATATTTGGCGATTTCATACCATTGACCAGTATATCGCTTCAAATCGACAAAATTTACTGTTTCCAAGGTTTTTATATGGCCTCCTTTTTCGGTAACACAAGCATTTAAAAATACGGGAAATAATAAAATTCCAAACATAAATATTCTTCTCATGTTGTTCTCTCAAAGCATTGAATATTCTTCACTGCCTTTTTATGTAACAGAATTATCTGAAATCATAATTCACATTTTGGGAACCGCTTCCCTGGCAATTTACTATTTGAGAAACGGGATGGGCTGTAACTGTTAAATTTGTATGAGTATTCACAGTCATTCGATATTTTCCTGGAGGCAACTTGTCAAATTTGTATCGACCATTTGCTTTAAAGCCGGTCGTCTCACGGAAATATTGATCATTGTTTGGTCCAAAAAGGTTTATGAAGAAAACTGGCGCAACTGCAGCATAAGATCCTGTTACCTTGCCGGAAATTGAGCATTGTCCAAAAGCAGGAGCTTCTTTTATCATCACATGTTGTACTGTACCAATGGTCTCAGTTCCGTTCTTACTCCTGGCAGATATGTTCCACGAGACACTACCTGTTTTAAATGGACCTCCGGTGTAATCACAGTGAGATCCCTGGCATGTATGTACCTTCTTGCCTTCCACATAAATTGTGATATCTTTTACACCGTTTGCATGTGATGCCGACGCGATAAATTTCACTTTTTCAATATTTGTGGGATGGTCAGGCTCTGTCACGGTGCCAAGTGAAGGACCAGGTTCCCTATCTGGATCTACACGAACATGCTGTGATCTTAGAACTGATGATTTATCTGGAGAATCAAGCGACTCACTACGAACTGTAACCATGCGATTTTGCTTGCCCACATCTTCAGACATACAATCAACACGAGCTTCACCGCCAGCCTTTTCAATATGTTGCTTATATCGTTCTGCTTTTTCTCTGGACAATTTTGTGTTCAGTTCACTTGGAGCGGACTCGACTATTTTTCTGGCTGCAATAAAGCGTAATCCGGTTAATTCACCTACTGCCTTAACCACTTGTATCTTGCTCGAACCCATACTGGTTAACGTTACAGAGTATCCCTTGCAAGGTTTACTCAAAGCGTATTGGGGAACCATTAAATATATAAACAATATGAAATACAGTAGTTTAAATTCTTTTTTATTCAGGCTGAACATTCTGACAAAAAACATTGTCGGGCTCCATTAATGATGAATATTTTTCTTCAAAAGACAGGCCAACTGTTCAAATCAATAATCATTGTCTGGATTATAGGGATGCGTCTTGTTCAAATGAAAGCAGACCAACTCTTTCAAGGATAGTTCATAAGACGAGATGCTGACAAGTGGCAATGGTTGAATCATTCTTTTCTAGTCCAATTATTTTAGTTAGTTCTTACCTGCAAGGTTGAAGACTTTGCGGATGTTAGAAATGATTGTTTCCAGTTTGGCAACTAGTCACAAACCGTTATTTTTGACCATATCGTTTGTTATGGTTATTATCTCCTTAACGGCATTACCGGTTTTTAAGAAAAGAGTACTTTTTAGGAAACCACCTACAATTTTATGAATACTACATATTAATGTTGGTATCAGACGAAATTATAAAAGGAGCTGTTTATGCTTACCTGGAAAAATATTATCACTTTTGCAGACAAAGGCAACCTGCCCCCTGATCAAATTGTAAAGAAAACAGACCAGGAGTGGCGGGCTCAACTTACCGATGAACAGTATCGAATTACCCGTCAGCAGGGTACAGAGGCAGCTTTCAGCTCGAGCATGTGCAGTCTTTTTGAACCCGGAGTCTATGCCTGCGTATGTTGTGCTACAGTATTATTTGATGCAGGTGATAAGTTTGAATCGCGTTCCGGATGGCCTTCGTTTACACAACCTATAAAAGAAAATGTCATCTCCTATCATGGGGACAGCTCTCATAGTATGCAGCGAATTGAAACACGTTGTAATACCTGTGATGCACATCTCGGCCATGTTTTCCCAGATGGACCGGAACCAAGCGGTCTGCGTTACTGCATGAATGCTGCCTCTTTACAAAAAGTTCAAGCCTCCAAACAAACTGCAACTTTTGGCGGCGGCTGTTTCTGGTGCACGGAAGCGATTTTTCAGCAAGTTCGGGGCGTGTTGTCCGTGGAAAGTGGTTACAGTGGCGGCACTATGGATAACCCATCCTACAGGGAGGTTTGCGGGGGAAGAACTGGTCATGCCGAAGTGATTCAGATTACTTTTAATCCCATTGAGATCAGCTACAGGGATCTTTTACAGATTCATCTCTCTACCCATAATCCAACAACATTAAATCAACAGGGAGCAGATAAAGGAACCCAGTATCGAAGTATTATTTTTTTTCACAACAATGAACAGCAGGAAATTGCCAAGAGTATAATTGAGGAATTTCAGGGTGCTTTTGATACACCCATTGTAACCGAAATCAAACCGCTTGAGGTGTTTTACAAGGCTGAAGACTCATGCATTCCATGGAACCTCGCTGGTTTGACTCTCGCGAAATTGCTGCTCACGTTCACCATTTGGCGATGAAATGCGCACAAGCACCTGCCAGCGAAATCCTGGACACCGCGGGCCAGCGCCAGCAAACGCGCGTGAAAGCGACCATCGCCGCGACGCTGCTGGCCGCCCTCGCCATGGCCGCATTGATCGGTGCGATGGTGGCGTTTGCCGAACCACTGCCCGGACGCGAGCCGAACTACCCCGCGGTTGCGATGTTGTGCTTGTTGATTGTGGGCGGGTCCGGTTGCCTGACGTATGACTTTTGCGTTCGCAACAACCAACTCCGCGCCCAGCGCGATGGAACAATTCAAAAGCTGTGTGCCG
Source organism: uncultured Desulfobulbaceae bacterium (assembly GCA_947260045.1). Classification (GTDB taxonomy): domain Bacteria; phylum Desulfobacterota; class Desulfobulbia; order Desulfobulbales; family Desulfobulbaceae; genus CAMYOP01. The sequence continues at coordinate 3 of CAMYOP010000075.1, read as the reverse complement.
AAC
>CAMYOP010000074.1 GCA_947260045.1 uncultured Desulfobulbaceae bacterium | reverse complement strand
TGCAATAAGGGACCATACACTCCCCTCCAACATTTATTAAACTGCTCCTCATGGATGATTGTCTTTGGTGTGATAACGGAAAATGGTATGGGCTCTTGGGTTTTGCAGCACTTGCCTTCGTTATACTGAAAAAATACCTGGAACCAGAACCATGCATCTGTCTGGATATGGACTGGTTTTACCGGAAGGGTGGAGCAGCTTTTCTTTGGATCGCCAAGAATCCCATTCAGTGGTTTGATAATGTCTGGGGCGAGGTGTACAAAGGTGTCGGGCTCCAATCTCTGATGGTTACCGCACGATTCTCAAGCTGGTTTGACTGGCATGGAATCGATGGTGTCGTTGATGGTATCGCCCGTTGTGTTCGTGCCATGGGTGGACGCCTGAGAACACTCCAAAGTGGTCAGATCCAATATACGATATATTACGCTGCATCTTTTGTTGCTGTAGTACTTATAGCGTATGTTTTACTCCAACTCTCATAACTTAAAAGGATAGTAGGGAATGGACAACCTGATTATAAACGAGGGATTTCCTCTACTCAGTTTCCTGATATTTTTCCCACTGTTTGGGGCAGTCGTCCTGCTCTTCTTCTCTGGGGAGAATTTTGCAAAGTACTGGACATTATTGATAACTTCTCTTACCGCCTGTATTTCAATACCACTGGTGACAGGTTTTGATCTCACTACCTCCAAGTATCAGTTTGCTGAAGCGCACTCCTGGATACCACAACTCAATATCAATTATATATTGGGTGTTGATGGTATCTCTATTCTGCTTGTTATGCTGACGACTATTATTATGCCGTTTTGCGTACTTGCTTCCTGGACATACATTAAAACCAGAATTGCCCAATTCATGGTATGTCTTCTCATTATGGAAGCAGCCATGCTAGGCGTCTTTGTAGCTCTTGATTTCATTTTGTTCTATATACTCTGGGAGTTCATGCTCATTCCCATGTATCTTCTCATTGCAATATGGGGTGGGCCACGCAAAATTTACGCGTCCATTAAGTTCTTTCTGTATACGCTTGCCGGTTCTATTCTGCTGCTTGTAGCAATCATTGCCCTCTATATGAAAAACGGAAGCTTTTTCATTCCAGATATGATGTGGCAAAATTATTCTACAACCTTTCAGGTTCTTGTTTTTCTCTCATTTGCTCTGGCTTTTGCCATTAAGGTGCCCATGTTTCCCTTTCATACATGGCTACCCGCAGCACATGTTGAAGCACCGACGGCTGGCTCAGTTATTCTTGCCAGTGTCCTTTTGAAAATGGGAACCTATGGTTTTCTTCGTTTTTGTTTACCCATTACCCCTGAAGCGACATTTTTGATTGCGCCCTATATTTTGTGGTTATCCATTGCAGGTATCATCTACGGTGGACTGACAGCGCTTGCACAATCGGATATGAAAAAACTGATTGCATACTCCAGTGTGGGGCATATGGGTTTTGTCACACTTGGAATTTTTGTTCTCAATAAACAGGGAATCGAAGGTGCGATCATTCAGATGATTAACCATGGTGTGACTACTGGTGCTCTCTTTATTTGTGTCGGGATGATCTATGAACGTACCCACAGTCGTGAGCTCAGGTCAGCGACTGGTGTCGGCAAATTTATGCCATGGTATGTTACCTTTCTTGCCTTTTTCTCCCTGTCATCATTTGGCTTCCCTGGCACTAACTCCTTTATCGGTGAGTTTTTGATACTGGCTGGTACCTTTGAAGCAGATACGACTTTAGCACTGGCAGCAATCCCTGGTGCAGTTCTGGCCGCTGCTTATATGCTGCGAATGTTGCAGAAAATTGTTTGGGGCGGAACAGATAATCCTGATCAATCCTACTTGAAGGATTTAAATTTCAGAGAAATCATCACACTGACGCCTTTTTTGATTTTTGTATTCTGGATTGGACTTGGACCCCAGCCGTTTCTTGATTTGATGAATGAATCAGTTGTGGAGTTATTGAAGAATTTAGATGGCTGGCAACTACAGCACCAAAATGTTGCCAACGTTATAATACAATAGCTAAAAATTAGAGAGAAACTAAAGGAAAGGAATACCACATGGCTATTCTACCCGAATTATCATTGCTGACAGCGGCACTTGCGTTTTTTGTTCTCAGCCTCAGCAAAAAACTTGATCCAGATAAGGTCAAGAACACAGCAATATTTTTTGGAATAGTAACATTTGTCGCCTCGCTTATAGCGCATGGCCAGGAGACAATGATGTTTTTCAACAGCTATTCCATTGATGCTTATTCCCAGCTGTTTAAAGTTATGATCGGTTTTGGTATCGGCGTATCGCTCATATTTGGTCAGAACCTAAAAGACATCGATATAAATGTCCGACCCGAATATTATATGTTTCTTTTCCTGTGCGGGCTGGGGCTCATGATGCTTGTCAGCTCTGTTGAATTGATATCACTCTTTGTTTCACTTGAGTTATCATCCTTTGCCCTCTATATCTTAGTTCCAATGCGCGACGATCAGACAGGCGTTAGGGTTCAGATGGAAGCAGGGATCAAATATATCTTATTTGGTGTTATTGCAACTGGCTTTATGCTTTTTGGTATGAGCTATATCTTTGGCCTCACGGGGACAACCTATCTGAAAGACATTATTCCAGCACTACAACAAATTTCAAGCCAACCAGCAGTAATATTTGCTGTAGTAATGGTTATGATAGGTTTCTTTTACAAACTGGCTGTATTTCCCATGCATTTCTGGGTTCCTGATATTTATCAAGGTGCTTCCAATGAAACTACAGGTTTTATAGCAACAGTTCCAAAGCTGGGCGCTGTCGCTCTTTTGATTCGCTTCATTACACTTCTGCCAGAGGGCTCACCTTTTATTGTAAACCTGTTCATAGTTCTCGCACTGGGTTCAATGTTCTATGGCAATCTTTGTGCACTGGTCCAAAAAGACGTCAAACGAATGCTCGGTTTTTCCGGTATTGCCCATGCTGGATTTATAGTACTTGGTCTTTTGACCATGAATGAGACGGGTTATGCGACAGCTATCTATTACATTTCAGGTTATGTCGTCATGAATTTGGCATGTTTTCTGGTACTCTGTAATGTTTCGCAGAAAGGGGAAAACTTAAATGTAGAAGATTTAAACGGATTGCATAAAAGGCAACCAGTACTCGCCTTTATCTTTGCAGTCAGCCTTTTTGCACTTGCTGGCATACCACCATTTGTTGGTTTCATGGGTAAATTCATGTTGCTGACAAATGCTTTGCAACCCATGGAATTAAAATATATCGTACTTGTAGTAATGGCAGCATTTAACACGGCCATTGCCATCTATTATTATCTCTCACTAGTTCGTGCAGCTTATACAACAGATCCAGAAGACAGACCAGATGTTGAAGTAGATAACTTCACTCAGATGGTGGGCGTTGTTTTGGTTTTGATCATCATCATAATGGGAACACTTCCTTCAAAACTGGTCGCTTTTGCGGGAACTGCTGTGAAGACTATTATGTAGCAATCATTTTTAGTGAGATGTAACAAAAAAAGGAGCCTTCCGGAAACGGGAGGCTCCTTTTTTTGTTGGATTGCTATTAACTTTTTTTAAAGAATTTTACGATAAAGGGTTTGGGTTTGTTAGCATTGGCTGTAAATAAGTACGTCTTATTTGTCGTTATAAAGCACACTGGGCAGTTGACATAATTTTTGGTAATTATTTTTCTGACTAACAATTTTATTATTATTTTTTATCAAAATGTTCAATTAAGAAGTGTTTGTATCATGGTCTAGATTTTTTTGAGTGGCGATACATCCTGATATTCATCTTGTCAAAGGTTACCAAACCTTCTTGAATCACTGGATCAAGAACATCAAGGAACTGTTCCAGAATTTCTTTACTATCTACTATTTCGATAATAATTGGCAAGTCTTCGGAAAGACGCAGAATAGAAGTTGTTTTTATTCTACTGTGTGCACCATATCCCATCATGCCCCGCGTTACAGTTGCACCAGCAATGCCGAATTCCCGCGCTTTAATTACAATCCATTCATAGAAATGCATTCCCTCATGTCTGCTGTCTTCGCCAATAATAATGCGTAGCATGTATCCTTCTTGAGGCAGATTCATATTATCTCCAAAGAGTTGCGGCGATAATCCTGCCAAGCCAGACCATGAGAACACCAGCAAAGACTTGGACAGCTGCATTGAGGGCAGCCAAATCGATACGTTCATCACGAATCAGGCTAAGAGTTTCATTGCCAAAAGTAGAAAAGGTAGTGAATGCGCCAAGAAGGCCAATAAGCAGAAAGGTTCTAGTTTCCATGGAAAAACTAGAACGACTTTCAACAAGCAGGGTTAGGATGCCAATAAGAAGACAGCCCAGAAGGTTGACAGCCATAGTGCCAAATGGAAAGATAATTGAACCAGAGCGGTATTGGACCCAACCGCTTATCAGATAGCGCAGGATAGCACCGATAAAGCCACCTGCGCCAATGATAAAAAGTTTTCTTAGGAGTTCCATTTAGTAGTATTGGAAAAAAATGGAAGGTCTATTTATCTGGTTTGTTAAACATATTATCGAGCAAGCCGGGCAGTGATTTTTTTATTTGTTTTTGTATGGTTTGTTTGGCAGCCTGATGCAGAAGATCTGATAAAGTACCTGTAAGAGCATTTTTATCATAGCTTGGTTTCCCTATTGTTCCTCTGATGGGCACTTTTATGGTTGTACCCTGCAAGACTCGATATCCTTCTGTGCCGACTAATTTCTTGGTAACAGGTATTTCCAGGGTATAGTCAATGGTTTTGTCTAAGCCAATGGAGCCACTGACTTTCATTTCAGACTCAGCCACAATTAATTTTACTGGAGAGCAGGTAATCCGACCCTTGTCACCGCTGCAATTTACGGAAGAGTTTTCAATAGAAATATCTTCATGATCAAGTTTGAAATAGGTGAGAATCCCTGCAAGAAATAGAGAAGGTTCCAGGCGTACATCACTCACATCAACAATTGTGGCGAAGCTTGCTTTATTACTGCCTTCTTTAATCAATGGCCAGGAGAGCGTTTCAAGTGTCATGTCGATCTGGCCGGAAGGATTTGTCAGTGTACCAAAGAGGGGATGAAGCCGTCCAAGAAAACCATCACTGAGAGGTTTTTTTAATAGGAGCTTACTGATAACTTGTTGTTTCGCTGGAACTGTACGTAAAAGGGCAGGCTCCTGCTTGAAGTTTATATGAGGTGATAGGCCAAGAGTTCCTTCATTTATTATTCCTGAAATTTTACTCTTAAAAAGACTGTTTTCAAGAGTAAGTGGAACTTTGAGTTTGGCCAGTTCTATTCCCTCGAAGTCCAAACCTTCAATAGAGACTGTATGGGAAATCTGGGCTTCACTCATTTTTTTATCAGCATCGGTTTTGCCAAGAGGGTAAAGGACTGAAAAAGGCTGTTTTTGTTTACCTCTCAGGAGAATTTTCTTACCGCTTAATTCCTCTACCATAGGTGATATTATTTTGAAATCAGGGGTGTAACTGCCTGTGAGATTAAAAATATCACCTTCTTCATGACGATTGATACCGCCAGAGGCCTCTACACGTAAAGGTTTAGATATGAGCGTGATAGTGTTGAAAAGAAGGTCATTTGACGGTTTTTTAGAAACAGCTTCTAATTCTATATCAATTTTTTCATTTTTTAAGAGCTGTTTTTGCTCAGAGGAAACATCAAAGTTTGCCAAATGTAAGGTCATAGAGACATTTTGATTCTTCTCAGGCGTAGTCTTAGTTGCAATGGCAGCTGTACCTAAACCTTTAAAGTTAAACTTAGCAGGAATTTTTCCAGTCGCCTTGAGGAGCTGTGAGATTTTGTTCAAATCTCCTTCAGCTGTAAGTCCAGCTGAAAATGAGTCAAGGGGGGCTTTCCAGTTAGAGAGGATGAGCTTGTCTACATCGATGGAGGCAATACCTGACTTGAGTTCCAGGGCCTGTAATTTTAGGCTGTGATTTTTCAAGTCAATGAGATTACGACTTGTTGCTTTTTGTAGGGAATAGTCTGATATTTGATTCTCTGGGGATGGTACTTCGTTTAGGAGTTTTCCATTTTTTCTGTCATATACCTGCAGTGCTTTGACCTCGATGGAGGAGCTCGGTTGTAATAGTTCTGGTCGTAAACGGAAGCTAATTGTCTTCTCATCAAGTTCCACCTTGGAACCTCTCAGAGAAAAACCATTGATTTTACTCGTTAGTTTTTCAAGGGAAAGGAGTTGTTTGTCCAGGCTTCCTGTTGTCTTGATCTGCGCTTCACCAGCAAACGATTGTTTTTTGTCAATGAGCCCAAATGTATGGAGAATATTTGTGATTTTATCCAGATAAAGTTTGGCAACAAGGTCATACTGCAGAGAGAGAGTATCTTTGCTCTTGGCAAAGTTAATTGTTTTTAGAGAGAAAATTCCTGGCCAGGACGATACTATAAGCCTGAAGTCCGCGCTTTCCTCTCTTTTGGTAAAGAAGGTGAGAGGGGCGGTCATAGTCGCTTCCATGAGGAGGTTATCTTTGGGAAAGACTGTCTGTTTGGATTTGTTTAAAACAAAATCATTGATTCTAATATTGGATGCAAGGGAGTAGTGATCTTTCCTTGTTGATTTTGAGTTGAGCTTAAAGGTTAAATCACCCATTCCATTCCATTCTAAGGGATAGATTTTGCCAAGTTCAGTGAGTCCTTTGTGTAAATCTGCAGAACCGCTAAGCTCAAAAGATTCAAGGTCGCCACCGCCGTATGCTTTTATAAAAGGAGCGTCAAGGATGAATTTTTCGACAGAAATATTTTCTCCGCTCTTTTGGGCTTGAATATTAAGAGAGAGCTGATTCCACGCTATGGAGTGTTGCTTGAAAGAACCCTTTAAGCTGTTGATTTTACTGGCTCCTGAAAGAGCTGTCAGAGCAGGATTGTGTTTGAGATCAAGATCAAATTGCAGTTTGCCAGATTGAATTGAAACTCCCTCACGCAGCTTTAGGAGCTGAGGAAATTTTTTTGTTAAAACAGAAAAAAGAAGAGTACCTGTTACTTTTGCCGAGATATCACCAGGTAAATACGTACCTGTTGCGCTAATCTTACCAGGATCAGCCTCTAGGTTAAATTTTTTGATATTCCATTGCTTGTTATGCTGTTTTTTGAGATCTACATTAAGCACTGCGTTCTCAAGGCTGATTGGACTCGTCCTGAGTTGTGCTCCCTTAAGGTGAACATCGCTTAATGCAGCTTCACCAGAGACTGTCATATTTCTGGAACCCGCTGCTTTTATATGTAAAATTGTGTTTAAAGTAGCTGTTCCAGTTGGTATTTCGATATAATCGGAACTCAGCTTGAGAAAATCACGTAAGTCAAGTTTTGAGGTAGCAAGATCTGTCTCCAGAACCATGGCATCAGCAAAAGCACCTATATTTGCAGGGAGATTGGCAAAACCTTTCAGGGCTAAAGTACCTGAATTTTTGCCAGAAAGGTTCAGGGCATAGTTTAGGCTTCCTCTTGAAAGAACGGATTCAAGGGCAAGGTTGTTGATGAGTTCAACGGACCCGTGATCTTTACGGATATTAATTAAACGACCGTTTTGAATATCAAGTCGGGCAATTAATTTACTCCAGATTGGAGTTTTATCTGTATCCTTATTTACTGATACAGATGATTTTTTTTCACCAGGAGAAGGAGATTCTTTACTGGCTGGCTGCTTTTGGTCAGGTTTTTGTGTACTTTTTGTCGGAGCTTTTGTTGTAATTTCAACGAGAGGATCTTGAACTGTAATGGTCCCGAGGTTTTTTGGAGCGACTGCCAGTTCCAAAAGTCCTTGGCTTGCTGTAAGTTCAGAAACAGTAGCCTTGAGTCCTTTTTCTGGATCAAGGTAAATAAGATCAGAACAGGCCAAGCCATTTTTCCAGCCAATCGAACAGGATTCTATTGAAAGGTCACCTGGTGTTTTTTTGTTAAGAGCTGCTAGGACACGTCCTAATATAAAATCAGAGGATAAAATCGCTGGTAAAAATATGATAAGAGCAATTATTAACCCTGCAATTATAAGAAATATTTTTTTCTTTTGGGAACCCACAAGGCCACCTTGTTTATTGTATATGTGCAAGTGAGATGACGAGAACAATTATAGGTATCAGCATGCCTTGAAAGGGATAACTTGTCAATATTGTTCTTGATGGTCCTGGTTAAAGAAAAGTAACAATTTTGAAGATGAGAGCCAGTTCTTGTAGGCTTTGCTAAAAATATTATATGAGTCTAGTGGTCCCTGGGCTTTAACCTGTTGAAATTTTATTATAAAAAGATGGCCTGTCTTGTGGCGCAAGCTAAATCTATAGCAAATATGTTACTATCCTGATTTGTTTATCAGGTAATTTTTTGTATAAAAAGAAATCAAATTATCATGATTTTCCAGTAAACAGAGGGACAGAGGGCTGTATAGGAGTAAAGATAATGAAAAATATATTGTTGCTGTCGGTAATACTATTTTTAGCTGGGTGTCGAACAAATGGGCAAGTAAACAAAAATATGTATGAAGGAATGCAGAAGAGTAATGAATTTAAAAAGGAACAGGCTTTTCCAAATCCAGAAGATGTAAGTCCCTCCTACGAAAGGTACCAAAAAGAAAGGGTTGAGACATCCAAGGAAAAGAAAAAAAAGAAACCAGTCTATACTTTCTGAGTCTTATCTGGAGAACAATTCTTCTAAGAATGAACTTTGCTTTACAATTTACTAAAATAAAGGTACAAAAAAAGCCAAATTCACATGTACCACAAAATTTGTCCTATACGTGGTAATCATGTTCAGGTCAAATTGACCATGCGCTCGTAGCTCAGCTGGATAGAGCACTGGACTTCGAATCCAGGTGTCGGGGGTTCGAATCCCTCCGGGCGTACCAGTAATTTCAGCCACTTGTCTGTATCGGACAAGGGGCTGTTTTTGTTTGGGGTGACAATAGGGTGACAGTGGAGTGTATGTTGATTATTGTCAAACGATCCGTGGCCACTGGAAAATTGCTTCTGGAGGAAAAGGATGGGGCTCTGGCACTTGGTATACTGACAACGTTAGAGCGTGGGGTGATTTAGGTGACTCTTCTGAACTTCCAGAATATTACCCACCTCCCAATTGTGCTACCCAAGAATGTTGTAACAGATCAGTTGGGTGGCAAAGTCGTTGTCAGGGAGATCGATGGAGAATGGTGGGAACAAATTTATAACTCTGCATGCGATACCCAAGAATGTATATGCGCAAGGCCGATGGCGATTTCGAAGCCCATCTTGTTGCACTTAGTTGCAGTGAACCGCCAGAAGGGCAAGCACAGTGGTCGCTACGTCTCCTTGCGGATCATGTCGTGGAGCTGGGATATATTGAAAGTATCTCGCATGAAACTATCAGGCGTGTGTTAAAAAAAACGAGATCAAACCTTGGAAGAAAGTAGGCTGGGTCATTCCGCCCAAGCAAGATGCCAATTTTGTGGCCCAGATGGAACTGGTGCTTGATGTGTACAAAAGGCCTTATGATTCTCGATTTCCAGTGGTATGCATGGATGAATCACCGCGCCAGTTGATAGATGAGGTGAGAACCCTGTTCCCTGCTCACCAGGACAATCGTCTCGCTATGACTATGAATACAAGCGATGCGGTACATGTAATATTTTTATGGGAAACGAGCCACTGGCAGGAACCAGGATGGTCGAAGTGACAGAACGTAAAACAAAGAAGGATTGGGCGCTTTTTATTGATAAGATTGCTTCCCGTTATGAAGCTGCTGAAAAAATCATCTTGGTGATGGATAATTTGAATACTCACAATCCTGGCTCTCTCTATGAAGCGTTCACGTCAGAAAAAGCCAAAGCTCTGTGGGATCGTTTCGAGTTCGTATTCACTCCGAATGAAAGCCAAGGTAAACTGGCAGTTCACCACCGAAGATGCCCGGATCAAACTGAAACGTCTTTGTCCAACACTAGAGATGTGACAGGACACTACCAGTAATTCTCAAGCTAAATCTAAGAATACAAAGCTTCCTCTACTATAAAGTCCACAACAGAAGCATTTCTCTCTGTTACGGAACTTTTCTTTTCAACACTATTTATCCATCATTTATTGTTAGGGAGTCGCAAATTCATCTACAATGGACCAAGTGGTATTTAGAATTTTTTGAGAATAATTATCTTGTTTATTTGACAGAGAGTCGTTTGGGATTAGTTTTTTCAAAAGAAAACCTAAAAAATACAGTTGATAAATAATTGATGTTTTTCGGTTATCCTGAAGTGGGTACTAAAACAGTTTGTAGCAAATAGGTGCCTAGTTACAATCTGATATCTTCCCATAAAACGGGGGTGGTATTTTGAAAATATTTAAGTTTTTCGCTCTGTACCGGTTCATCCGCAGCAGCCTCTTCTGTCTAAGTCTATTGTTTTTCATTTTTTCACTGAACCTTCCTCTTGCCCAGGCAGAAACTATAGCGTCCCCAAAGCATGATGAACATCGGCAATGGATCCTCGATATGAAAGAAGCGCCTCGAGGGCCCTTTTCCCGCATACGCTGGTTTTGTAATGATGGCACAATTTTTCCTCCCAGGCCATATAGCTGCGGAGATCATGGTGGTGGTGTCCAACATGGTGAACGAAGCGAGCGAACCCAGATTCTACGCGATCAGGGATACTCAATTGCCAATATCCTGGCTGATATCAAGCCTGAAGAATTCGTTTTGGAGAAAGAGCACGACTCTATTATGAAGCAGATTCTTCTGGAACAGTTTCTTATTCTGGCGGATGATGGCTGGATATTGCGGAAGGCAAGGTATTATAGAGGAGCATTGCAGGCGGAGACTGAAGCTCGTGTCGGCAGAAAATTATTAGAGGAAATGGTGAAAAAACAGGTTTGGCGTCAAGATAGGTTTCCTGTCCTACGGGAGTCGGCACGTCTTCTGCCAGGAACTGATGGCAGAGACAAGATGCATTCCTTAGTCCGTCAACAGGCTCTTGATTTTGCAAAAGAAGATCCAGATTTTGAACCTATTCGAATTAAGATTCATGTGAAACCAGAGGCAAGTGATGCTGAACTCGTTCTAAAGCATATTGACAAGGCAAAGCCGGAACTGCAGGGTACATATATGCAGTTTGCTCAAAGTATCAACTCCTTATATTCTTCTGTTGATCCTATAGGTGAAATCAACTCCTTTGTCGAAAAGTTACCAGATGCAACCTTGCGTAAAAAGTTGCAAAAAAGTGCTGAGCTATTCCAGACTGATTCGCCAGGGACCCGCTTTGGAGCAGCAAGTGAGCTCTTGGCCACTGTCAGGAATGGACTTGAGAAAAATAGCGATAGAGGGTTGGACCTTCTCAACCTGAGTCTGGTTTTAGAGCGAGAACTGTTTGTACAGTCAGAAAAATTAGGGAAAAATATACATACTGTTTCGCCGCTCGAACGCTTGGAATTGCTTTCTCACAGTATCTCAAGTCTCTATGGCCTGGGCTTTCTTTCAAAAAGGCAGCAGCAAGCGCTGCAGGAAACCATCAGCGAACTTCTCCTGGTAAAATCTATCAAAGCCAGTCAGCTTCGGGAAAAATTGAATTACCTTGCCCATGCTTCTTTCTGGTGCCAAAGAACCTTGGCTTTTCATTTTCAGGAGATTGTCTCCAGGTGGTCAGCAATAGAACCGCTGAGTAAAACCTATATCGATGACAGGCTTCATGCGAGTCCTCTTAATTTTTATGCTCATGTGCTCGATAGTCTGCTCGAAGAAAGTGATAAAGTCCTAGGTATAGAGCACGTTATTTTCGGTAAAACCATAACCTCCGGTGCAAAAGCCTTGAACCCAGGACTAAGCAGGGGAGTGCTCCATATATCTCTTAACGAGAAAGAACAGACCTTTGAGCAAAATGGGATATATGTCCTGCCCGTTACAACCAGTGACTTACCCCGCGTGAGTGGAATCCTGACTGCAGGGGAAGGGAACTCTCTCTCCCACGTGCAGCTTTTGGCACGCAATCTTGGTATTCCCAATGTGGCGATTGATCCAAAATTATTTGATCTGCTCAAACCCTTTGACGGAAAACCTGTGGTTTTGGCAGTCAGTCAGCAGGGAGTTGTTAAGCTTGCTGAAGACAGTAAGCAGTGGGATAGTGTTTTTGCCCAGAAGCAAGAAGAGCCCAAAAGTCTTATTCGCCCAGATATGGAAAAACTTGATGTAGGCGAAAAGAGATTTCTTTCGCTAGCAGCTATGCGCTCAAGTGATTCTGGAAGGGTTGCAGGGCCAAAAGCTGCTAATCTTGGTGAGTTGAAACACCATTTTCCTGAAGCTGTTACCGAGGGGCTGGTTATTCCCTTTGGTGTCTTTTATGATTTGATGGGGCAAGAGTTTACTCCTGGTGGTCCTTCAGCTATCGGGTGGCTCAAGGGCCAGTATGAAAAGATGGATAGTGTCCGTGCTGATGATGCAAAGCATCAACAAGTCGTAGAGGAAACGCTTTCTGCAATGCAGGCTTGGCTCCTTGCCGTTGACCCGGGAGACGATTTTAGGCGACGCTTGAGAAGTGAAATGGAAAGAGTTCTTGGTAAAGATGGTAATTATGGCGTCTTTGTTCGAAGCGATACCAATGTAGAGGATTTGCCAGGATTTACAGGGGCAGGCCTTAATAAAACTGTAGCAAATGTTGTTGGCTTTGAAAATATTCTTTCGGCAATAAAACGTGTGTGGGCTTCGCCCTTTGCTAAAAGACCTTTTTATTGGCGCCAGATGCACATGGAGCATCCTGAAGACCTATATATATCAGTGTTGTTAATGAAAAGCGTTCCTGTTGAAAAATCAGGGGTTTTGGTTACTGCAGACCTTAAAACAGGGAGCAGCGATTGGCTATCTGTGGCCATTAATGAAGGTGTGGGAGGCGCTGTCGCAGGCCAGTTTGCTGAAGAAATCAGGATAAATGGCAAAGATGGTTCTGTCGTCCTCCAGGCCCAGGCGTCTGAACCGCAAAAAAGGATTGTGCCACTCACTGGCGGGGTACAAAAAATAGCAGCAAGTGGTCGAAATAACGTGCTGACTCTCGCTGAAATTACGACCTTAAGAACCTTTGCCAGGGATATCCCAGAACGTTTTCCAATGTTGCGTGACCTTAAAGAGCAGGCAGTGCCAGCAGATGTGGAATTTGGTTTTTTAAATAATAAGCTGGTCCTTTTTCAGATTCGTCCCTTTTTAAACAGTACACATGCCAGGAATTCTCTCTTTTTAAACAATATGGACAGCCAACTGCATAAACGTGCTAACATGTGGGTGGATATCAGGCCTGACCTTTCAACCAATAAAGAGGAGGAGCTACGATGAAAAGTAATGCAAGCCTCTACCAGACAGTTTTTTGTACGTTATTGATGTTGCCCCTTAGTTTTTTTCTGACAACTGAAGTGATGGCCTATCCCCTTGACGGGGCAGATGAGACAGGGATTAGAAGACTGGAAGGGTATAATCTCATTCAACAGAAGAAAGTGAAAGGGAAAAGATTGTCTCGGGGAGCCCTGCTTAAAAAGGACGAGGTGGATTTGAGATTGCTCGGAAACACCTACACCATACCGCCTCAGGCCGATCCTGAGTTCTCTAAGAAAGTAGTTGGGCTCCTTGGTAATAAGGTTGATCGTTATGGTCTTGCCGTTATTGACTTTAGCAATCCTGCCAAACCGAGCATTGCGCTGCACCGTGAAAATACAGAACATAATCCTGGATCTGTGGGCAAATTAATGGTTGCCCTGGCTATGTTTCAGGCTCTGGCCGATGCCTATCCAGATGATACTGATGCCCGCCTGCGAGTGTTGAAGGAAACAGAAGTGCGGGCTGATGGTGTAATATATTCCGATCATCATAAGGTCCCTCTCTGGGATGATATCAGCCAGGTCATGACTCGTCGCCCTATTCACGTGGGAGATACTGCCAACCTCTGGACCTATATGGACTGGATGCTCTCAGCAAGCTCAAATGCTGCTGCAAGTGTTGTTATCCGTGAACTTTTACTGCTGCATCATTTCGGGAAGGATTATCCTGTTTCTCAGGAAAAAGTTGATCATTTCTATAAAGATACTCCTCGACCCGAACTTTCCAAGATACTGATAGCAGCACTGCAGGCACCAGTTGATCGTAATGGCATGGACTCAAACATTTTACGTCAGGGAGGATTTTTTACAAGAGAAGGGAAACGTCGGGTTTGGGGGACGAAATCCTCAGCCAATGCCAAGGAACTGTTGAAGTTTTTACTTTTAATGGAACAGGGAAAATTGGTTGATGTCTTTTCCAGCCGAGAGTTGAAGCGACTCTTATATATGACCCAGCGACGGATTCGCTATGCGTCTTCACCTGCTCTTTATAAATCAGCGGTTTATTTTAAATCTGGTTCATTTTTCAAATGTAAAAAAGAGCCTGGGTTTAAATGCTGGAAATACCACGGCAATATATTAAATTTGATGAACTCGGTTGCAATTGTTGAGCATCCTTTCAGGGAAAGAAAGCTTCATTACCTCGCAGTGGTCATGTCAAATGTGTTGCGGAAAAACTCTGCCGTTGATCATCAGACCTTGGGAACAAAAATTCATCGATTCATTGAACAGAAAAATGGATTCGATACCAGCAAGAAAAAAAACTAGCCAGGATTTTTCACCAAGTTCGTCGCGAGAAGCTGGAAACGAAATAGACGCAATGCTTTCCAGCTTCATAGCAGATCTTGGTGAAATATCCGGGCTAAGAAGAAGACCCTGTAATAATATCGTCCAGGGCAACGATGATCTTGCTCAACCATGCACCACCTTTGGGGCTTTTGGCTAACGCGACCGCAATATATCTATGTCCGTCACGCTCGATTAAAGCACTGTCGGAATGATAATCCCTCCACGAACCACTTTTGCGAAAGATTTTGGCTCCTGGACGTCTTTCTTCAAGACCCTTGACGAACTTATGGTGGATACCTGGATTGCCTAATATTTTTTTCATCTCTTGACTTTGTTCAGGCGAAACCAGTCGTCCTGTATCAAGAAGATAATAATAGCGAGCTACCTGGAGCACTGTGGCTCCATGACTGAGATTATGGAGGGGATCTCTTTTTTTGGCTGGATTCTTTCCATACTCTTTTCCTACCCAGAGACCACCATTTTTATTGGTATCGTAGAGGCGATATTTGGGAGATTGGAGAAGATCTGAGAGAAAATCCATGCCAACACGGTTAAGCATGGTGGTGGCTGCCCTGTTTGAGGATTTGCGAATCATTCTGGTCAGGGTATCGTAGGTTGTACGGTCAGCTGGAATGGAGCCTTTTTCGATCTGTTCAAATGCACCGAGCAAGATGGCAATTTTAGGAAGGCTGGCGGCATACATCATGTGGTTGCCGTTTACCAATGCCACCTGGGGATCTGCTGAATCCGTCACGTCAACGAGAGCAATGCACAAGTTCTTTTTTTGGGCCTGGGAGTCCAGCTTAAGCGAGGCGAGCCCCAGCTCCAATTGCTGCTGAAGTGTGGGGTTTACACAACGGTCAATTCTGGGGAAATCTTTGCTGGAACTGGCAAAAGTCGAAGAATGTGCTATTGTGAACAACAGTGCCGCAAGGTAAATAATTAAGTTTCTCATTGCCACATTGTAGTATAAAATAACAAAATTAACAATGATAATTTTTATTACTATGGTATTATAATAGGAAGAGGAGATTGCATCAAATCAACGTTTTTTTCCATTTTTTGCAATCTCCATTCTTATATAATCTTGAAACAAATCGCTCATGCCTCTTGAATTAACATCGAAGAAAAGTTGTCAGTCCCGGTTTCCTTTAACAAAAGTTTTAGGAATACGTTCAGGCTTATTATTTTTAAATTTTTTATTGATAATAACCGCAGTATATCACCTCAAGCCCGCGAGTCGTTCACTCTTTATCGAATCACTTGGTGCTGACCGCCTACCCTACGTGTGGATTGGTACAGCCCTTTCCATGATTGCCATTATAAGTCTGTATCATAAGCTGGTGGTAAAAAACAGTCGAATACGTGTGGTCCTGACCACTTGTTTTATTATCAGTTCTCTTCTGGTGTGCTTCCGTTTTTGGGTTGTGAATGCCTCAGCTTTTTCCGCAATGAGCTTTTATATTTTTGTTGATATCCTCAGTGTCGTTCTGGTTGAACAGTTCTGGAGCCTTACTAATTCAAGTTACACAACCAAAGAGGGTAAAAGATGGTATGGCTTTATCGGAACAGGAGGGCTTGTTGGCGGAGTTATAGGAGGCATGATTGCCTTTGCTTTGCTGAAAAAGACTTCTTTGCAAACAGCAGATCTTTTACTGGTGGCAGCGGGTATTATTGGACTCATAGCCCTTCTCACCTATGCCATGGGGAGGCTTGGCCTCTATTGTGAGGCAGAGGAAAATAATGGTCACGAGAAGGTTCAACATGGCTGGCAGGCCATTTTAAGCAGTCGCTACCTTGTCTTGATTGCTGCAATCCTGTTACTGGCCCAGCTGGCCTCTCCGCTCATTGAGTATCAATTTATGAAAACCGTTGAATCCAATTATTTGGAGCTGGAAGCTCGAACGGCTTTTCTTTCTCAGTTCTTCAGTATCCTTGGTATGGTCTCAATCTTTATTAATCTGGCGGCGACTCCTCTTATTCACAAACATCTTGGCGTATTTGCAGGACTTCTTGCCCAACCACTGCTCATGGGAATCTGTACCTGGGGATTTTTCATGCAGCCGAATCTTCTTTTTGGCTCTGCTTCAAAAATTTCTGATCGTGGCCTTTCCTATTCTATTAATCGGGCGTCTAAAGAACTGCTGTATGTACCAGTTGCCCCTGTTTTGATATATCAGGCAAAAGCATGGATTGATATGTTTGGTTATCGCCTTTTCAAGGTGTTTGGTTCGCTTCTGATTCTTGTTTGTACCCAGTGGTTGCCGATAAAACTGTCACCATCACACCTCAGTGTCTTTGTTCTCAGTATTTGTCTTGTCTGGATAGGCACCATCATGATAATCAGGCGCGACTATATAGCGGCATTTCAAAAATAATCAAACCCTTAGAGCTGATTTTTGTGGCTGGTTCTTCAGTAATTTTTCCCCAGACCAGTTAGAAAGAAGTTCTATCTGGTCCCTATTTTAGTTTAATATTATTTGATGCTCTCGCAGATAACACGCTAAGACGTGAATCGAAAAGTATGGGGACGGCTAGGCTAAAATTTTGATATGCCAAAAGTAGTGATTTTTTTAGCACGAAGGCATACATACGGTATGTCGAGTGCAAAAAAAATTGCTACGACCCAGTAGATCGGACTTTTCGCGACGCCATCTTATTTGTTTGTCTTGCTGGCGGCATTTCGTTTTCTCACATCGCGGGTGACCGCTTTGGTCCATTCTTCCTCTTTTGGTTCGACTTCATTATGTTTTCTGATTCTTTCTTTTTTTTGTTCTTCTGTCTCATTTTCATTGCTGGTTCTGGTATTGCCAGCATTTTCCTTCACGTCTTTTATGC
>CAMYOP010000073.1 GCA_947260045.1 uncultured Desulfobulbaceae bacterium | reverse complement strand
TAACCGAAAAGAACCTTGAGTCAATCAAGCAACAGTTCAAAAAGGACCTGGGCATAAAGAACCTGCTCATTAGAAATTATAAAAAAACAGATAAAAAAGCATGTCTGGCCCTTCTCAAAGACTGGTACGAAGATTTACTGAGTCGTAAGCAGAGAGCAGATGGCTTCTATCATAAAAAAGCCTTCATTCGGAATTATTTTACATTTTCCCACAAGTTGATGCGCGGTGAGGTTGTTCTGGTAAATGATACGATCCAGGGCTTTGTTTTTGGAGGATATACAAACGCCCAGTATGTGACCATTGCAACATGCGTTGCCTCCAAAAAATATGAAAAGCTGAAACAGTTATTAAACATAAGTATTATCAATCATTTTCCTGACGCCCTTTGCTTTACTCATTTTGACGAGACAAAACATGCACCATCAGATGTCATCCAAAAATTCCTAAAACCTGACAAAAGCAAAACTCTCTATAGAGCCTTTCAGGTAAAAAGAAGAAACGACCCAACCCTTAAACAACTTGTCAGAAATCAAAATACCAATATCTATATACAGGCAGCGCTTGACTTGAAGCTCACGGTCAAGATCATTTCAAGAGATTACAGTTGCTGCACCATTGGCAGGCAGGACAAAGAACTATTTTTATATAATGATTCCATAAGTCTCTCCCACGTTTCCTCAAGAAGGATGACCCATAATAAATATTTCAGTCAAAGTCTCCTGAGAAATAACGCTATCCCTGTACCAGACTCCAGAATATTTACTTATAATCAGGAGGATGAAGCCGTTGATTATGCCATCAAACATAAGCCAGTCGTTATAAAACCCGTTAAAGGATCTTTGAGCAGAGGTCTTACAATTAAACCGGAAACTCCCCAGGACATCCGTGAAGCTTTCAAGCTTGCTCTCCAAAGGAACAAGGTAATGGTTGAACAACTCCTTGAGGGAAAAGATTACCGCATTTTAATTTTTAAGGGTAACGTGATTGATGTCCTCTGGTGGGTTCCGCCTTATGTAATAGGCGATGGCTCAAGTTCTCTGCAGAAACTAGTTGATATAAAAGATGAATATTGGCGTGTCAACAAACTGTACAATATAGAAGTAGACGAAGAGTTTCTCAAAACAGAAAGCAGGACCCTTCATGACGTACCTGCCAGGGGAGAACAAGTATTTGTTCATCATAGTAATGAACATTACCTGGGTGGCGAGCCTGTACGAATTGACATCAGCACAATTCCCAGGAAAAATCTTGAAATGTTTGTGAAGGCGGCAAAGGTATCCTACCTTGAATATGCGGGACTGGATTTCATGAGTAAAGATATCTGTGTTCCCTACAGTGAAAATAATGCGGGTGTTAACGAAATAAACAGCTCTCCTCATATCTGGCCTCATTATTTTGCTGAGCAGAAAGAGGACATATCTGCAATTAGAGAAATTCTTACGACCAATTTTTTCCTTACTGGTTAAGGATATCTCTCTTCTTTTTGCAAAGCAACTGTTGGCCCCATACTTATAAATTACAACTGGACAAATAAGTATGATTTACGATAAATGGGAGACAAGCTATGAAGATTCTGTCTCCAAAGAATGTAAAATCACCTGGAAAAATGGTGTTTTAAAGGAACTAAAAGCCCTTGATATTAAAAGAGGACATATTGTAGATGCGGGTGCTGGGACAGGAACAGGAGCGCGTTACCTACGAGAATTAGGTGATTTTCATATCACATCAATTGACAGATCAGAACAAATGCTGCGGCATGCAAAAGAAGTCTCTGATGAGGTTATACTTGCAGACCTGACAACACTCCCAACACTTTCACACCCTGTAGACTTAATTGTTTCCGGATTTGACTCCCTCAACTATTTATCTAAACGAGGCTTGGGGAATTTTATGTCCTGGTGCGCCAAAACCCTCTGCAAAAAAGGAAAATTGATATTTGATTATTCCTCGCCAAAACTTTTAAGGGAAGACTGGAAGCACAAAGAATATTTTCAAAAAAGACCTGAAGGGGCTCTAAAATGGAAGCATGTTTACATTGAGGCCCTTGGTATCTGTGAAACGACCATAACGCAATTTGATAAGAATGGTGTTCAGATATGGTCAGAAGAGCATCAACAATTTTCTTTCGACACCTATGAAATGTATCAAATTACTTCTTATGCAAAATTAAAAATTATAAAATGCAGGTCCCTTACCAAAGATCATTTTTCGCCCGAGTCCAAAACACATGTCTATGTCATAGAGGCATAGTACCTGTTTTATACTCGTCTTTTTTTGAAAAAATCTTCTGCTTTTTATTGGATCAGTTGGATTCTGGCAAATTATGATATACTATTTTTAAGATTTTTTTCTCTTTCTCCTGAAAAACGGTACTTCAATGATGCTGAATAAACTATACACAGCAGCACCCGTTACAAAAAGTAAGGAAAACAATGCAATTTTAATTGTTGACGACGAAGAAAGTCTCCGCCTGACCTTCCAGATGTTTCTCATACGGGATGGTTATGGCTCGGTCTTGACTGCCCCAAGCTATGACGAAGCTCTTCTTCTCTTAAAAAATAATCATTTCGACCTCATTATTAGCGATATTGTCCTGCAAGGTTCTTCCGGCATTGATCTTTTACGATCTGTCAAGGAACAAGGTCTGGATTGTCCAGTTGTTATGGTCACTGGATACCCCAACATCAATACCGCATCAGAGGCCGTTCGACTGGGTGCTTTTGATTACCTTGCCAAACCAGTCAAAAAAGAGGATCTGCTTCGCACAGCCAGACTGGCGTTGCACCAATACAATCTTTCCAAGGAAAATGAGAAACTCACCCTGGAAAAAGAACGGTACCAGCAATATCTGGAAACTATTTTTCGCAGCATCAAAGAACTGGTGGTCACAGTCGATGCCAGCATGGTTGTGCTCGATATGAATGAGGAGGCGCAGAAATGGTTCAAGAACATCAATCCTGGGCGCCAAACCTTGGGTGCAATCAATACTATCCCTGGTTTTTCAGAAATATTTACCGTAGATGCTCAACGGGTACTTGAAAACAAAATTGAAGTTGCCGAGCATCGGGTTGAAATAAACCTTGAAAACCAGGACATAAAAGTTTTCAGAGTAAGCGGTGTTCCAATGCTCTCAGAGTCGGAAGAATTTCTTGGCGTTGTGCTTGTTGCCCGTGACGTGAGCGAACTGGAACAGCTTTCCAGGCGTAAAAAACGAACAGGCCTGCATAAACTGATCGGTTCCAGTCAAGCCATGGAAAACATATTTACCCTTATAGAAAATGTAGGAAAAGTTGATACAACCGTGCTGGTAACCGGTGAAAGTGGCACTGGCAAGGAACTTGTGGCCGAGGCGCTCCATTTTGAAAGCCCCCGAAAAAATATGCCACTCATCAAGGTAGCGTGTACGGCTATGCCAGAAAATCTTCTTGAAAGTGAATTATTTGGTCACAAGAAAGGATCTTTTACAGGTGCTGAACGTGACCGTCAGGGGTTTATTCTCCAGGCAGATGGCGGCACTCTTTTTCTTGATGAAATCGGTGACATATCAGCACTGATGCAGCTTCGACTCCTACGATTTCTCCAGGACAGAACCTTTTATCCTGTGGGTGAAGATCATCCCATCCATGTCGATGTTCGCCTCATTGCCGCTACCAATGCGGACCTGCAAAAAAAGGTCCAGGATGGATCCTTTCGCGAAGATCTCTACTACCGGCTCAAAGTACTTGATATCATCCTTCCTCCTCTTCGCAGGCGTGAAGGGGATATCCAACTTCTCGCCCAAACATTTATTGGCAGATTTAAAAAACGCTTTCAAAAAAACATCCATTCCCTCTCTGACCAGGCCTTGGAACTGATGCAACAGTATCGCTGGCCAGGAAATGTACGAGAACTTGAGCATATCATAGAGCGAGCCTGCGTACTGTGCAGCGGTGTCACCATCACCACTGCCCACCTTCCCCCAGAAATCACACAACAAGATGACCATAAAAACCCAGATGATTTCGATACAGGCAGGAGAGAACAAAATAATCCCACGATTGTCCCTGGCAATGAAAAAGACAGAATTCTAGCGGCCTTGCAACGTACTTTTGGTAATAAAGCCCAGGCAGCCAGGATTTTAGGAATAGACCGATCAACGCTCTACCGAAAAATGAGCCAGCTCCAGATTGATCTGACTGAAATAAACTTAAACCATTAAATTCAATTCATTTCCATATTTATGGGACCTAAACAACCAAACATTTTCACAAAAAATATTAATATTTCCCAGCGGATAATTCTCTATGTCCTGGCCACGATTTTCATGGGTAACCTACATGCCCTGGCCGACTTTTTTCTCCATCCTGAAATTTCTTATTTTGACCAGTCTCATTTTATTATCGGCACCATGATGTCGCTGCTTACCATTATTATCTGTGGCTTGCTGGAAGGTCAAAAAAGCTCTTCCGGAAGTATGCTGAAACTTAAAATGGTCCATTATACCTGGCTTTTTGCCCTGTTTTGGACAATTGGTCTTGGCTCCTCTCTGCTCTGGAATATCATGCAGCAGAAACAGGAAGTTCAGGAGGTAGCCAAAAATGAGGCCAGAACGATCTATGAAAAAGATCTGATTTATTATCTCTGGGCAACCAAACACAATGGCGTTTATGTACCAATTACCAATGAAACCCAGCCAAATCCCTATTTAATTGACCTTCTTCAATCCCAAGAACACGAAGCTGCGACCTCTTCGGGCAAATCAATGACCCTGATAAATCCCGAATATATGATCCGTCAGGTCTACGAGATGCAGGCACCTCACTCCAAAATTTATGGTCATATCACAAGCCTTGATCCCCTCAGGCCGGAAAATGAAGCTGATGAATGGGAAACGCTGGCTTTGGAGAAATTTGAACAAGGTGTCGAAGAAGTGAGCTCTGTTGAGGTCATGGACGGGCAACCCTATCTCAGGCTGATGCGTCCAATGATAACTGGCTCCGAATGCCTTCAGTGTCACGTCCAGCAGGGCTATGATGTGGAGGATATCCGTGGTGGAATCTCCGTTTCCGTACCCATGACGCTCTTACTCTCTCTTTATAAAAAGGATGTTCTCATGCTTTCTCTAGCCCATATTACCGTCTGGATTCTTGGGATCATGGGCATATTTCTTGGATCCCATTCCATAAATGAATCCATTGTAGAACGTGAACATGCAGAAGCCAAAACGCGTTCCATAATAGAGAACATGCTTGACGGGCTCATAACCATGGACGAACAGTGCACCATAGAGTCCATGAATAGTGCTGCCTGCAAAATATTCCAATATGATTCTGCAGAACTTGCCGGCAAACGTATTGACCTGCTCCTGCGCATACCGAAAAATAACGAAAAATCTCCTGAAAGCCAACACTCTCTCTACAAAGATCTCCGGACGGTTCTCGGTTCCCCTGAAGAGGTTACAGGTATCCGTAAGGGAGGAGAGCATTTTCCCATGGAAATTTCACTGAGTGAAATGGACTCCAAAGCAGAAAGAGTACTCATTGCCACAATCAGAGATATAACTGAGGAAAAAGCTCGAAAAAACGAGGCACTGCGCTCGGGCCAGCTGGCTGCAATTGGAGAACTTGCTGCAGGAGTTGCCCATGAGATCAATAATCCCATAAACGGTATTATCAATTATTCACAGTTGCTCCTTGATGATGCAGAAAATGAGGCAGAGCAGGACAAAGAACGGATAAATATTACCCAGCGCATCATTAAAGAGTCTGAGCGCATCGCTCTCATTGTTCGAAACCTACTGACATTTGCCAGACAACGGGATGAGTTAGCAGAGGAAATCAAGTTAGTGGATGTAATAAACGACTCGATTTCCCTCCTGATGCATCAATTCAATAGAGACGAAATTATTCTTGAAGTTCAGGTGGACAATGACCTGCCATTCTTGAAAGGAAACCCACAACAGTTGCAACAGGTTTTTGTTAACCTGCTGACAAACGCCTCCTATGCCCTCAACCAAAAATTCCCTAAGAGCTCACCTGATAAGCGATTGCAGATTAAAAGTATTCTCATACAAGAAACAGACAAAAAATTTATCAGAACAACAGTAAGCGATTGGGGAGCAGGTATTGCCCAGGACATTATAGATCATATTTTCGATAGTCTTTTTACAACCAAACCGCCAGGCAAAGGAACGGGCCTGGGCCTCAATATCAGTAAAGGCTTAATCCGTGATCACCAGGGATCACTGCGCATAGACAGTCAACCTGGAGGCCCCACCGTGGCCACTGTCGATATTCCCACAAACGAAACTCTTTCTTCCTAAATTTTTTTTTTGCAACAGATGTGTCGCATCCCATGCAACACATTGTGTAGTGCAACACTGTTGCAACATTCGGTAAAAAAAACTAGCACCCCTTCCGTCCAAGAAAAAATATATAAGATTCAAGTAATTACAAAGATAACGGCTTCTAATGTCTATTCTGGCATGCTTGATGCTATATAAATGGCAAAGATCATCAACAAAGAGCAATAGAAACTCTGCCAAAAAAAGCTAAGGAGGCAAGTCATGAAAAAAACATCCAAAAATAACACGATGGCAATTCACTTAGAAGACGGACACGATGAAATGATCCATGAAGCAGCCGATTATGGCAGCAGTTTAATCTTTGTTTCTGGTGCACTAATTGGAATCTGGGCAATTTCCTGCCTGGTCGGTGCACTGGTTGACGCTGGAGCTCTTGGGGTTATACAAGGTTACCTTAGCGCAACGATTAGCATCTAATCTAATCGGATACCTTCGTATTCACCCCTTCATCCAGGTACTGTGTTTTCTTTGGTAGAAAAGACAGTACCTGGAATTTTTTTAACCTCTTGCCCACCCTTCCCAGCTATTCCTCAAAACAATACTCAGCAGGACCGGAACAAAAGTATACTCACAAAATAATGACTTGAAATTACGCCAAAATAACCATAGGATGTACAATCTTTATCCAAAGAGATCAACTCAGCCCTACTCGTAGCAGACCCAAAAAATTCCGTTTCATAAAAATGCATGTTAAAATAAGCTAAATGTGTTTGCCCAAAAAAGAATAAGCAAGACAAGTTCCCTATTAAAAAAATTTCTCGCCTGATGAACCTGCTTGATATGTGAAGGACTATAAGCGCACGTTCTTTTTAAAAGATGAGGCCCGTATCCATGAAGGCTGTGAACTTCTTATTCTTAGCTTGAGACTTTGCTTATAAGTGACAGGAAAGGCGAAGGTTTTCTCAAAGCCACTTTACAATTTATAATGTGATTTCATTTAATATATAAAGGTAGCACATCCATGATAGGCATTCAGCTTGCAGAAGTATTCTTTTCACTGTCCAGAATAGATCGCATCAAAACCATCAACTCCCTATTCTCCATTGGTTTCATCAAAAGCTCCCTTGCACCTAAGTCAAGGGCTTTTTGGCGGGACAGGCTGGAACTGTATCCTGTTGTAATAATTATAGGTATGCCAGGTCGCAGGGCAAGTATTTTTTCAACCAGTTCAGCCCCAGTACAACCAGGCATAGTCTGGTCAGTTATGACAAGATCAAATTCATCAGGGTTTTTGGTAAACATTGCATAGGCAGACGTACCATCTATCGCTTCACTGACCTGGTAGCCAAGCTCTCGTAGGTAACGGCCAATCAACTGGGTGATAATCTCTTCATCATCCACAAGTAAAATATGTTCAGTGCCAGTCAGAAGGATGTCGTCCTCATCTTCTATTGCAACATCCCCCTGATGTGCTACTGGAAAATATGTTTGAAAAACAGTCCCTTGGCCAGGTTCACTTTTCAAGATGATTTTACCATCATGTCCTTTTACTATTCCATGGACAACGGCAAGCCCCATGCCTGAGCCCTTACCAAAATCTTTGGTGGTGTAATAGGGCTCAAAAACCTGCTGCGCCTCGGCAGGGTCCATACCAAGACCGTTATCCTTTACTGATAATTTTATATACATCCCTGCTGCTGGCACAAGTCCTGCCGCGACATCTTTTTCGGTAAATTCTTCATTTTCAAGAGCAACCTCAATGATGCCCTCATTTTCCTCTAAGGCCTGAGAAGCATTCGTACACAGGTTCATTACCACCTGATGCATCTGGGTTGGATCTGCCATGATGATATTATGACGGAAGGAATAATGCTGTCTGATTTCAATGCTGGACGGGATGGTCGCACGCAATAGAGCCAAAGCCTCCCGTACAACATTGTCAAGGGCAACTGGCCCTTTCATCTGTTCAGTCTGTCGACTGAAGGTAAGAATCTGTTTCACCAATTTTTTCGCTCTGTCAGCAGCCTTAAGAATTCCATCTAAATCAGCATTTAAAGGATGATCCTGGTCGAGCTTCATTTTGCCAAAATCGGTGTAGGCGATTATTGCGGTCAGGATATTATTAAAATCATGGGCGATACCCCCTGCCAGCCGACCAATGGCTTCCATTTTCTGGGACTGTCTGAGCGAATCTTCCAATTTCTTCTGGGCTGTAATATCTCGTAAAAAATTAAGGGTTGCGGGCTTCCTGTCCCACATAGCAAATACTGTATTAAGCTCCACCCAGATAACGTCACCTGTCGCTTTGATGAGGCGAAAGCAGTAGGTGTTTTCTAACTCTTCACCCTGAATTCTTCGCTGATGTCTTTCCAGGACCATCTGACGATCCTCTGGATGAATGAAATCGACAAAGGGAACTAAAGCAATTTCTTCCCTTGTTCTCCCTAACAGTTGTTCTGTCTGCTTATTAGAAAAAGGAAGCTTGTTTTCCTGGGCAATAAAAATAGCGTCATTTGCACTTTCAATCAGGAGGCGATATTTTTCCTCACTTTCGCGCAGGGATTCCTCCGTTTTTTTGCGTTTTTTTTCCTCCTCAACAATTATCAACGCTTTACTCATGTAGTAAGTAATCAAGGCTGTTGCACAGGTAAGCAGAAAAATAATATAGAGCCATTTATTTTTAAAATCATTCATGGTTTCAAAAATTTCAGCCTCAGGAGTC
The DNA here is from genome assembly GCA_947260045.1 of uncultured Desulfobulbaceae bacterium. Classification (GTDB taxonomy): domain Bacteria; phylum Desulfobacterota; class Desulfobulbia; order Desulfobulbales; family Desulfobulbaceae; genus CAMYOP01. The sequence goes on along the minus strand of CAMYOP010000073.1, from coordinate 1,000 downwards.
GCCAAAACGACGGACCAGAAATTTCCAGGAAGTTCAATCGGCATATAGGTAGCAAGCTGTATCACTGGCTTGCCCGATATCTCATGACCTGTATAGTCTGTATAAGTGGTACTGCCCTGTCTCCCCTTAAGCATGTTTTCTGCCATCTCAACTATATCTGGAGAATTGGGAAAAATTTTAAAAAGAGACTGTTCAGTGTGTCCGACAAAGGGACAGTAAAGCATTAGCCCCTTGGAGCTGGTCATCCATGCATAGCCGCTCTCTCCTATTTTGATTCCATCAAGATAGCGGCTGGCTAATTTGGAAAAAGGAATCAGGATAGTAATACAGCCGTTATATATGCCTTCCTTAAAGACTGGATAGGCATAGGCTACGGTTTTATAGCCCTGAACTGATATAAACACATCGCTCACTATGGGAGCATGTTCCTGCATGATTTTTGCATTATGCTCTTGCCCGGAGACATCCGCGCCTATTGCCTGGGCATTATAGGGAATGGTATGAATAATTTTTCCCAAGGCATCTATCCTGGTTACAGCACTGATCTCAGCCTTGTGGTTATTATAGAAATCTTCAAGATGGATTTTCCCTTTATCATTGAGATCTATAATTTCTAGATCTTTTGAAAAATGATCGAGCAAACTGTTGAAATGGTGAAAAAAATCCTCTATCCCTCTGGCTCCTATCTCTAACATGGCAAACTGTTCAGCCTTAATGGAACGAATAGTTTTTTTCTTCACTTCATTATAGGGAAGGTAAAAAATATATGCACAAGTCATGAACACGAGAAGTATGGAAAGTATGAGTTTTTTGCTCATTTGCTGCCTGTAATGAAAAACATATGGAGACAGAAATTTCTTTCTGCAGGGCTGATGGATGAAAGTTTATTTTTTAAAAATAAAATCCAGCACGAGTATCTCTTCTAAGAAGTGTATCAAAGACTATTTCAAAAGTTAAGGAAGGTGCTTGAATAAAATGAAAACAAGGGCTCTTTGTTATG
>CAMYOP010000072.1 GCA_947260045.1 uncultured Desulfobulbaceae bacterium | reverse complement strand
TTCAGACTGTCTCCGATAGAACGGTGGCACCTTGTCAGGGAATATTGCCAATTAGTGGAAAAAAGTGCTCTTCTGGAAAAGTAATATTGCAGGTTGCTGTTGAGTATTTCAAGGGAAATGAAGTTGTCAACTATGCTGTATAAGGGTGGTAATTAACGTGAGTGATGAACGCAGAAAACATAAAAGATACAGAGTGAAAAATGGAGCATTGGCACTCATTGATAATGTTCCTGGTACCATTGTCGATATCAGTGATGGTGGTTTGACGGTTAATTATACGGTGTTTGGCAATGAGCCGAATGTGAATTTTCGCTTAGATATTTTTTTATCTGAAGATGATTTCTATCTCCATGATATACCTGTGACAGTTGTGAGTTCGGCTTCAAAAAGAAATTCTACAGCATCCATTGATCCTATTCAGATAAAACGTTTTGGCTTACGATTCGGTGAATTGACTGATCAGCAGAGATCGAATTTAAGATATTTTATCATGCATAATACTGTCGCAGAGGGATAAGGAGCATCAAACAAAAAATTTCCGGGGTTTTTTGTGTTTAACCCCGGTCATCAAGAGCGACAAAATTTCTTTGCTTTTCCCCTATATATACCTGTCTTGGTCGACCAATCTTACGTGATGGATCCACCGACATTTCCGTCCATTGAGCAACCCATCCTGGCAGTCGTCCCAATGCAAACATAACCGTAAACATGTTTGTTGGAATACCAATAGCCCGATAAATAATACCACTGTAAAAATCAATGTTGGGATAAAGGTTTCTTTTTACAAAGTATTCGTCATTCAAAGCAATTTCTTCAAGCTCCCTGGCAATGTCCAGCAATGGATCAGAAACATGTAATACCTCCAGAATTTCATCACATGCCTGCTTGATGATGGTACCTCTCGGGTCAAAGGTTTTATACACCCTGTGACCAAAGCCGGAAAGCTTGAATGGGTCGCTTTTGTCTTTGGCTTTGTTGATATACTTAATAAAGTCATTACCATCATTATGAATGGCTTCAAGCATTTGGATAACCATCTCATTGGCGCCACCGTGAAGCGGACCCCAGAGAGCGTTAATTCCAGCTGAGATTGACGAGTATAAGTTTACACCTGCACTGCCAACCAGGCGGACTGTAGAAGTTGAGCAATTTTGTTCGTGATCTGCGTGGAGAATAAGAAGTTTGTTCAAGGTCGAAACCACAGCAGGTTGAACCAGATAGGGACGAACAGGATTATCAAACATCATGTTGAGAAAGTTGCCGCAATAGGAGAGATCGTGCCTGGGATAAATCAATGGTTGACCCATTGATTTTTTATAACTAAAGGCGGCAATGGTTCTGATCTTTGAAAGGAGTCGCGCTGCTGTTATATCAATGTTGGCAAGTGGATCGTCTCCCATCTCAGGATAATAACTGCTGAGGCAGTTAACCATAACGGACAGGATTGACATGGGAGCGGCATATGGAGGAAAATGATCAAAAAAGTGGATCATGTCCTCGTGGAGCAAGGCAAATTGCTCAAGCAGTTGTTTAAATTGAGCCAGTTCCCTTGGATTGGGCAGTTCATCATGGAGAAGCAGGTAGGCTACTTCAACAAAGGTACATTTTTCGGCAAGATCTTCAATGTCATAGCCTTTATAACGAAGAATGCCATCGTTGCCATCCAAATAGGTAATAGAACTGGTACATGAACCGGTATTTTTGTAGCCGCTGTCCAGGGTTATGTAGCCTGTCTCTTGAAGAAGGTTGCTGATATCAATAGCTTTATCACCTTCTGTACCTTCCAGGGTTGGCAGGGTATATACCTTGCCGTCAATTTTTAGCTCGGCCACCCGGCCTGTCGTATTCTGAGTCATTGATTATTCCTCGACAATATATAAAATTTAAAGCTTTAAATTTGCTGGCTACCCCTTTTTGACTGGTTGGGAGTTGGTCCAAGTACATCTGAGCGACATCGAAAAACTTCGACCAAGCTTTCTGCAGTATCAAAACAATTTACTACATCGTGTAAATTCAGAAAGTTGGTTGCTTTTGAGAAAAATGCGGGATGACGTAACTCTCAATTCCCTTGGCAGTTACATAATGTCACTAAAAAAACCAGCAAGCCGAACAATAACGGATTTTACAAATATTTTCAAGGTGTATGAAAAATGACTCCTTGGTCAAAGATGACTCTGCTCACCATTTTTCATACTTTTTTGGCTTATTCACACTTGAGAAAAGCGAGCTGCAGCATAAGAGCTGTATCAAAAACTACATTGTGATTGTCCCATTCGTTATAACCAACTCCAACCCATCCTCCCTGCTCTTCCCAGAGGTCATAGCCATATTTCCAGCCAGCCCATCTGTCTGCAAGCGAATATTCGTATTCTGGCCCAAAGTAATAGAAGGCGAGCTCGGAATCTTCATCTGTAACTCGGCTTTGACCGATGAGCACGATATCTGCACCCCTTCCTTTGGCCTCCAGCGAAGCAGCTTCGGCAAGATTTTTGCCATTTACACCTTCAGGAAAAGTAACAAGAATATGGGCAAACACGTTGCATTTTTCAACAACCTGACCTGGTTGAAAGGCTACTGTTACCTTGTCGCTTGGAGGGTAAGAGGCTCCCATGTAAGAGAGTACTCCATCTTTTGGAGCGCAAGCGCTCAGGAAAAGTGCTGGTATCAGTAAGAGTACGTATGTTTTTCCGTAATGCATTGTAATTGTTCCTATTTGTTTTTTTCTTGCATACACCATTCATAGGCGTTTTGAAACATTTTTAACCAGGGAGAGGCTTGGATATTTGCCATATCTTCAGGGAGCCAGTGGGCCTGCCAGGGTAAGCAGGTTCGCTCGGGATGAGGCATCATTGCCAAGTGGCGGCCATCTGGTGAACAGAGGCCAGCCAGCCCACCCTGGGAGCCATTTGGGTTAAAAGGGTAGCGTTCGGTCGCTTTGCCGTCATCGTCAACGTAGACAATGGGGGCGAGGTTTTCCCGCAGTACTTGTTCACGAATTTCATTATTATCAAAATGGAGTTTGCCTTCACCATGATCCACATGGATACCGAAAACAAGGTCTTCCATATTATGCAGCATAATAGAATTATTGGCTTGTATCTTGACAGTTGACCAGCGTGATTCAAAACGACCTGAGGTATTTTTGACAAAGCGTGGTTGCGTTTCAGGTGCGATTCCCTGCCATGGAACCCAGCCCAAAAGACCAAAAAGTTGGCAGCCATTACATATACCTAGCGAAAAGGTATCGTTACGCTCATAAAATTCCTGAAACATGGTTTTAAGACGATCATTGAACTGGATGGTAGCAGCCCAGCCTTTGGCACTTTCAGGAACATCTGCATAGGAAAAACCACCAACGGCAGCAAGACCTCGGAAAGAATCCAAAGAGATTTTTCCATCAAGCAGGTCTGTCATGCAGATATCCCAGGGCTCAAAGCCAGCCAGATAAAAAGCAGAGGTCATTTCGCGATCAGAGTTTGATCCCTCATCTCGTAATATGGCGACTTTGGGCTTATCAGTATTCGACAATATCTCTGGTGCTGTCAGCTTGGGAGTATAGCTCAAATTATAGGCTGGTCCCTGGCGATCATAAATGTTTTGTTTTTCTTCATCGGCACAATCTGGATTCATCTGTAAGCGTTCCAGCTGGTAGCTTGTTTCTTCCCACCACTGTCGCAAAACGATCATCTCTTCATCAAGCACCAGTTCATCATTGAGCCTGATGTTTATATGTTTTTCCCTGGTAGTAACACCGAGTATCTTGTAGGGAAGCTCTAGACTATCAAGTAGATCACAGGCAACTTCTTTAAGGTCATCAGAAATTTCCATGACAAGGCCGAGTTCTTCTGAAAAGAGGGTGGCCAGAGCATCGTCGTTGCCTGTGCAGGAAATATCAAGCCCGCAATTGCCGCTGAAGGCCATTTCGAGCACGGTTGTTATCAGGCCACCGTCACTACGGTCATGGCCGGCAAGGATCAGGTTTTTTTCTATTAATTTCTGGATAGCAAGAAATGCACGCTTGACAAGTGCACTGTCTTCAAGATCTGGCGATTTGTCACCAAGCTGGTCAAGAACCTGGGCCAGGGCACTCCCTCCAAGCCGGTTGCTACCATTGCCAAGGTCAATAAGGAGCAGAACACTTGCTCCTGGTTTTTTACAATCAGGAGTAATAACCTGGGACATATCTGGGACGGCTGCATAGGCAGAAATAACCAGTTCGCGGGGCGACTTGACTGTTTCATTACCAACCATCGTGGCCATGGACAGACTGTCTTTGCCACCATCCACTGCCATGCCGATTTCCTGCATAACATCACGCATTGCTTCTGCTGCATCATAAATTGCGGCACCCTCACCAGGGAGTTTGGGAGCCCACATCCAGTTTGCGGAACATTTCACCTGATCAAGGTCTTCGATGCGAGCCCAGACCAGGTTGGTCAAAGACTCACCTACCGCCATTCGGGCACCGGCAGCTGGATTGACAAGCATTTTGATGGGTTGTTCACCAATAGCAGTGGCAATACCGCTTGTGCCAAAATGACTTTGGGCGACAACTGCAACGTCAGCAACGGTTAGCTGAAGAGGACCACAGCATTGCTGCTGGACAATCAGCCCAGTAACTGCTCTGTCGACTTTATTTGTGAGAAAACGTTTGGATCCTACGGAAACAAGCCTCAGCACCTTATAGAGAGCGTCGCGGACACTCAATTTTTCAGGGATAACAACAGGTTCCAGCAGCGCATCAAGACGATTGTCTTCAAATGTCTTTTGCGGGATATTTCCCAGTACTTCAGGCAGGTCGAGGTCAACAGGAGTTGTGTTATCACTTGAGTCACGCACAACAAAGCGAAGATCACCTGTGACTTCTCCTAAAACTTCGCAGCCAACCTTTTCACGGGTACAGATTGCCTGGAAGCGTTCTATGTTTTCCTGGCGGATGAGAAAACCATTTCGCTCCTGGTACTCGGCAACATAGATCTCAAGAACAGACATGGTGGGGTCACCTACCCGCATATTCCTGATTTCTATCCAGCCACCTGAAGTCTCCACCAGCTCTTTTAAGACATTGGCAGGCCCACCTGCTCCCTGATCATGGATGACATCAATGAGGGTTTTATCTCCCATTTCATTACAGGCCCGTATAACCCGGTTCATCTTTTGTTCCATCTCGGCGTCACCGCGCTGCACAGCATTGAAGTCAAGATCCGAGACATTTTCGCCCTGGAGCATGCTGGAAGCTGCACCACCACCAAAACCAACCCGATACGCCGGTCCACCTACCTGCACAATCAACATGCCTTTTTCAGCATCGTTTTTTTCTGTCAGTCTTGAGTCAATCTGACCCACACCAGCGGTGAACATGATTGGTTTGAGATAGGCCCAGCGGTGACCATTTGGCAGTTTCATGTCAAAAGATCTGGTAAAACCCTGGATAAGAGGTTCGCCGAATTTATTGCCATAATCAGAGGCACCGTTGCTGGCTTCGATCTCGATTTCAAGACCACTGGCCAGGTTATCTGGACAGGGATAGGAATTTTCCCAGGAGAGTTCGTAATCTGGTATCAGGAGATTGCCAACACAATAGCCAGCTGTACCTGCTATAACAAAGCCACCTTTTCCTGTACCCTGGACATCACGAATTCGACCGCCAGTTCCGGTCTCTGCACCTGGAAAGGGTGCAACACCTGTGGGGAAATTATGGGTTTCTGCTGTTAGTAAGGGATGATAGGTTGCACTGTAAGGAGAAAATTTCGAAGGGTGGCCAGGTGTTTCCGGGGTGATGGTCTCAATAGCATAGCCCTGGACAACACTGGAGTTATCTTTAAATGCAATAATGCTGCCCTTGGGGTTGGTATCCAGTGTCGCTACCACCAGATCAAACATGGTGTCCTGTTTCTCTTCACCGTCTATGATTTGTTTGCCTTTGAAAAAGCCGTGACGTGAATGTTCGGAGTTTGCATTGTTTAGGTCCATGATTTCAACGATAGTTGGATTACGATCATGTTTTTTTACAAAATAATCATAATAAAAATTCCGATCCCATTCATCCATGGAAATTCCTGGAATTTCAGAAAGACCATCTGGACCTTTCGTCTTCAGATCAATGTCATAGACAGGCTCTGGTTCTATTCCGGTTTCAAAGGTGGTGAGGGGTTCCGGGTAAAGACACTCTGTCATGCGGTCATGGTTCTTGGCTGTAAATTCGTCCATGTCCAGACCATTGGCAATCATATACCGTCTTGATCGCTCAACCCTGTTGATTTTTAGAATGCCTATGGCCTTACAGATGGAAACCATATTAGAAGACCAGGCTGTAGCAAAGTTGAGCCTGGGGCCTACCTCAATAACCCTTTCTCCGGTAAGCGTGGGGAAATCGGTCACTGACTGGGCAATGAATCCATCAGCCAAAACAAGCCGTAGTTTGTCAAGCTCCTCTGGATCAAGGGAACTGCTTGATTCTACGTTAAAGCAATATTCAAAATTTGGATCTATATTTCTGTAGAGTTGGATAACGCTCTGTGCCATGGGTATGCGCCTTTTGTTGCAATATCGTTATAAAATAATTTTAAAAGTACATCTCAGCAGCCGAGATACTTAAATTGTCTAAAAATAAAAACTCTATCATTTTCCACTATTTTTTTCCCCATCAAATTGAAGATAAAATGGAAAAACATGGACCTGGGTGAAAAATTCAGGAAATTTCCTAAAGCAGAAATGGTCATACAAGCTCAGCCATAACAAAATTTGCCAGAGGAAGGCCTTTTTTGCTTAAGCGAAGTCTGTCCTCCTCGATTTGAACCAGGTTCTGGTTTAACAGTGATTGCAGTACTTTGCCGTAATAGTCCAGGGGATCCAAGTCGTAGGAGTTCTGAAGCCTGGAAAGAGAGACCCCTTTTGTCATTCTCAGGCCCATAATTACTGTTTCTCTGAAGCGGGCTTCATGATCAAGAATTTCTTCCTCTGCCCAGGGGAATTGTCCCTGTTCCAGGAGCAGGCAAAACTGTTCAACGTCACGTACTGTTCTTATGCGCCTGCCTGAAAGACAGGAGACAGCACCACTGCCAAGGCCAATATAGGACCCATTTTGCCAGTAATTGATATTGTGAAGACAGCTATACCCTTTTTTAGCATAGTTGGAAATTTCGTACTGGCTGTATCCCTTATCTTCAAACAGTGACAGGGTAAACTCCATCATCTGTAAAACCGTATCCTCATGGGGAAGCCGGAGTTTACCTTTTTCAGCAAGGTTGGAAAAGGGTGTACCGGGCTCAAGGGTGAGTTCGTAGATGGAAAAATGATCTGGATTTTGTTTTAAGGCCTGGTGCAGGGTCTCCTGCCATGTGGCTTCATCTTGTCCAGGTAAACCATACATGAGGTCGATGCTCAGGTTGGTAAAACCAGCATCTTTGGCTTCCTGGATAACTCTGCAAATATCCTCAGCAGAATGAGGCCTGCCAAGTTGTTGTAACTCTTTGTCATGAAAGGACTGGGCACCTATGGATATGCGATTGAAACCCGCCTGGCGAAGAGTGGAAAGACCGGCTCTGTCAATGGTTGCCGGATTAACCTCAATGCTTATTTCCACGTCATTGCAGTTGGTTTGGTAGGCTGATAAACATGCACTTAGAAGGTCCCCAAGAATTTGGGGTGATACTATGGTTGGGCTGCCACCACCAAAAAAAATTGAGCCGGGTGATTTTGTTCTGGTCCAGTGGTGGCTGGCCATGGTTTCTATCTGCTTGAAAAGCGCTTTGGTATAACGATCAATGAGTGAGTTGGACCCAACAAGGGAATGAAAGCTGCAGTAGGGACATTTCTGCAGACAAAACGGTAGGTGGAGATAGAGTCCGTATGGCTCTTCAGGCCAAGTTCTTTGGGATTTATCGCAGGATTTGCTGACATTCATCGCGAATAGCGGCCATGATACCGTTATCGGCAAAACTGTAGGCTGTTTTGCTGTTACCAATAATGAGATGGTCCAAAAGGTTAATATGCATAAGGGAGCAGGCCAGGTAGAGCGTTTTGGTAAGTTTTCTGTCCTGGGCTGAAGGGGTCATTGTGCCGGATGGATGATTATGGGAAATAACAAGGCTAGATGCATTATGGTGTAACACGGCCTTGATGACCTCTCGTGGATAGATAGTATTTACCGCCACTGTTCCTTCTGCCAATACTTCTGAGCCGAGAATGGAGTGTGAAGCATCCAGATAGAGAACAGTAAAGACTTCCCGTTCCAGGTTGCGCATGGAATGGATAAGGTAATCCGCTACTTCTTTTGACGAGCGGATATACTTTTTACCGACAAGCTTATTTTTTAAATACCTGCGACCAACACCATGGATGAAATGAAGGGCCATGGTGTTATTAGGCCCTATACCTTTGATGGCCTGGAGTTCCTCACTGCTGGCATCCAGAACTGCAGGCAGGGAGCCCATTTTCTTGAGAGCATTGCGGGCTGCTTCTTTGCAGTCACTGCGAGGGGTGCCAAAGGTCAACAGGAGTTCAATAATTTCCTGGTCTGTGAGCGAATCAATACCCTTCTCAAGAAATTTTTCTCGAAGGCGTTGGCGATGTCCGACGCCTTTTTTCTGCCACTGTTCCTTTTCCACAGCTAACCACTCAAGGTTTTTTTATTTAACCAAGATAGACTCGCAAAAAGTCTGTCACAAATTAAAAGATGGCTAAGCTAAAATTTTGATATACCAGGACTAGTGATTTTTTTTTACCACGAAGGCATACATACGGTATGTCGAGTGTAAAAAAAATTGCTACGACGCAGTAGATCGGACTTTTCGCGACGCCATCAACCAAGCTCCTGCTGGAAAAGTTTGTTGGCAAGCTGCGGATTCGCCTGCCCCTTGGTCTTTTTCATCAGCTGGCCGACAAAAAATCCAAGTACTTTGGTTTTTCCTGCTCGGAACTGTTCGACTTGTCCAGGATTGGCTTCGATGATTTCCCTGACCATGGCTACGAGCTCGTCTTCGTTGCTCATCTGCACCAGACCTTTTTCCTCAACAATGGTTTTGGGGTCTTTGCCACTTGCAAGCATTTCGCTGAAAACGGTTTTGGCAATTTTGCCAGATATTGTACCATCTTCCACCATGGATAGAAGGTCGCCAAGGTCTTCTGGTCCTGCTGGACATGAGTCTATATCCTCAGGGTTATATTCCCGCAGCAGTTCTGTACCAATCCAGTTACTTAGTTTTTTTGGATTATTATAGCGTTTGCAGGCGGTCTCGAAATAATCAGCCAGTTCCCGGGCACCAGTAAGAATGATAGCATCATATTGTGATAGATCAAACTCATCAATAAAGCGCTGGGTTCGCTGATCAGGAAGCTCTGGTAAATTTTTCTGCACAGTTTGTATCCATTGGTCGTCGATAATGATGGGCACAAGATCCGGGTCAGGAAAATAACGGTAATCATGCGCTTCTTCTTTGCCACGCATGGATTCTGTCCGTCCCTTGTCTGGATCCCAGAGAAGGGTTTGCAGAATGACGGTTCCACCATCAAGGAGAAGGTCGCGTTGACGGCGTACCTCATATTCAAGGGCAAGTTGTACGTTTTTAAAGGAATTCATATTTTTGAGTTCAGTCCGAATTCCTAATTCTGTCTGGCCAACAGGACGCAATGAAATATTGGCGTCACAGCGAAAGCTCCCTTCCTGCATGTTACCATCACAAATATCCAGGTAGCGTACAATGGAATGTATCTTTTTAAGATATGCTGCGGCTTCTTCCGGGGAGTGGATATCTGGTTCGCTTACAATCTCTAAAAGTGGCGTCCCTGTACGGTTTAAATCAACATAACTTTCCGGCTCATTGTCAGCATGAACCAGTTTTCCTGCATCTTCTTCCATATGAATCCTGGTTATTCCGATGCGTTTTTTCTGCTCGTTTACCTCAATATCAACATGTCCATGCTCGGCCAGGGGCAGCTCAAACTGGGAAATCTGATAGCCTTTGGGTAAATCTGGATAAAAATAGTTCTTACGGGCAAAACGATTAGTTTTGTTAATGCTGGAGTTGGTGGCAAGGGCCAGGTTGATGCCAAAATCAACAACTTTTTTATTTAAAACCGGTAGAACTCCTGGCATGCCAAGGCAAACAGGGCATACATGGGTGTTGGGTGGAGCGCCAAACTCCGTTGA
>CAMYOP010000071.1:16169-21107 GCA_947260045.1 uncultured Desulfobulbaceae bacterium | reverse complement strand
GTTATGAAGACCTTCAATGGTTGGAAATACCAGAATTCAACACACAGTCTGCAGGATCAGAAGCCATAGTTTCAGCCGATATGGGAAGTCTGGACGCGAACTGGCAAGGGCAGATATCAAGGATCTTAGGGGAAGTTGAACCTAAAGGGAGGATGGCCCGTCTCGTTGTCACAGTTAAAGACCCGTATGGCATGCAAGCAGAACAATCAGGCAAACCTGATTTAGCTTTGGGTCTTTTTGTTACGGTCAAATTTAAAGGTAAATTGTTGCATGATGTTGTTACGATTCCAAGAATTACCTTGCGAGATGAAAATACTGCATGGGTAATGGATCAAGATCAAAAATTACGTATTAAGTCAGTTGCTATTATCCGTGATGATCGTGACGACGTCATACTCAGTGAAGGTTTACTTGAAGGTGATCTTCTCATAAAGACCAACTTGACCGGGGTATCAGACGGCTTAAGATTACGGCCTGTTGTTGGGGAGAACATACAATGAAAGGTCCGATAGCATGGATGGCCAGAAATCATGTGGCCTCAAATCTGTTGATGCTGGTTTTTGTAATTGGCGGCCTGGTTATAGGCACCAAAGCAAAACAGGAGGTTTTTCCTGAGGTCAATCTTGATCAGATTTCCGTTTCAGTAATGTATCCTGGTGCGAGTCCAGAGGAAATAGAAGAAGGCATTGTACTCAAGATAGAAGAAAATATAAGCGGCATTGACGGGATTAAAGAAATCAAATCCGTAGCAGCCGAGGGCGTTGGCACAGTAAATGGAGTTATAAGTACTGGTGAGGATGCAGATCGTATTCTTGATGAGATTAAGAGTGAAGTCGGTCGAATCATAACTTTTCCAGAAGATGCAGAAAAGCCGATTATCAGTAAACTGATAAACAGAAGAGAAGTTATTTCCATTGTTGTCTACGGGAACACTACTGAGCGATCATTACGGGAACAGGCAGAAGTCATCCGTGATGAATTACTGGAGATGGAAAAGATCACTCAGGTAGAGTTGAACGGGGTTCGTCCCTATGAGATCTCAATTGAGATCTCAGAAGAAAACCTGAGACGCTATAGCTTGACTCTTGAAGGTGTGGCCAGACTCATAAAAAGTGCCTCACTCGATTTACCAGGAGGCTCTATCAAATCTGCTGGCGGCGAGGTGTTAATTAGAACAAAAGAAAGGCGTTATACTGGTTATGAATATGGGGAGATCAATATTCTTGCTGGAATAGATGGCTCTCTCGTAAAATTAAAAGACATTGCAGATATAAAAGATTCATTTGCTGAAACAGACACATACGCTCTTTTTGATGGGATGCCAGCAGCCATGGTGGCTGTATTTAGAGTAGGTGACCAGAAACCAACTGAAATATCCATGCTGGTTGCTGACTATGTCAAAGAAAAACGGCAAAGCCTACCAGAGTCAATCCAGCTTTCAACCTGGAACGATACCTCAGAACTTTTCGAAAGCAGGATGAATCTTCTCATACGAAATGCATTTCTTGGTTTGGTGCTGGTTTTTGTTATCCTTTCTCTGTTTCTCCAAATGCGCCTTGCCTTATGGGTTATGCTTGGTATACCAATTTCATTTCTTGGCGCTTTATTTGTTATGCCCTCCCTGGGGGTATCAATTAACATGATCTCTCTTTTTGCCTTTATAATGGCACTTGGAGTGGTGGTAGACGATGCCATTGTTGTTGGTGAAAATATTTTTGAACATCGCCAGATGGGAAAAACATTTACCGAGGCAGCAATTGACGGAGCTCGAGAAGTTGCTGTTCCTGTAACATTTTCGATCCTGACCTCGGTTGCAGCTTTTCTACCACTCATCTATGTGGTTGGAACCTTGGGGAAGTTTATCAAGGTGATTCCGCTGGTCGTTATCTCAATTTTACTTGTGTCTCTTGTTGAATCTCTTTTTGTCCTGCCTGCCCATTTAAGTGCAGGGCAGTCCAAAAAGAAAAAAGAAAATCTGGAACCACAAAAACCTGCCAAACAAGGCAGATTTACAATCTGGTTAAATAAAGTCATCCATGGGCCATACCATAAACTTTTAAACCTGGCCATACACTATCGTTATGTCAATATTGGCTTCGCCATAGCTCTGCTTTTTCTCACCATCGGCATGGTAAAGGGTGGAATTGTTAAATTTCGCTTCATGCCCATTGTTGATGGTGATCTTGTGAGGGTCTCTGTTGAAATGCCACGGGGTACTCTGGCGGAAGAAACAGCAGCGATCAGTAAATATCTTGATCAAAAGGGCAGGGAGACTACGGCCTATTTCGACTCGCTGCGTGGTAAAGATGAAAGTGTTTTACGTCATGTATACACAGTTGTCGGTGGCACCATTGCTGGCGGTGGTCCCGGAGGCGGTGCAACTTCATCAGGAGCCCATTTAACCAATTTAGCAATGCTGCTTGCTCCAAGTGATACCAGAGATCTTGAAGCCGTAAAGATTGCCAATCACTGGCGTAAAGAGGCCGGAGAACTGCCTGGAGTTGATCATCTCTCTTTTTCTTCCAACCTTATGCATATGGGTGCAAACGTTGATGTGAAGTTTTCCCATGAAAATTATGACGTGCTGGTGAAGGCAACTGACCGTTTAAAGGATGTACTGAAAACATATCCAGGAGTCGATGATATTGCTGATTCCTATCCTCTTGGTAAAAAGGAATTAACTATACGCTTAAAACCAGCAGCTCGTAGCCTGGGTATTACCGAAAGTGAAATTGGTCGCCAGTTGCGATCTGCCTTCTATGGAGCCGAAGCACTGCGTCTTCAGCGTGGCCGAAATGAAGTCAAAGTAATGGTCCGTTACCCAGAGGAGTACAGAAAAAGTAAATGGGATTTTGACAACATGCGCATCAGGACCCCAAATGGAGGTGAGGTGCCCTTACATGTTGCCGCTTACGTTGAGGAGGGGAGAGGATTTTCTGTTATCAATCGCACTGATCGCAAGCGTGTTGTGAATGTTACTGCAAGCGTTGATAATAAAAAAGCAAATGCAGAAGAGATTCTGGCAGACTTGAAAAAGACAATACTGGTCAAACTTTCAATGGATTATCCAGGGTTGAGCTATGATCTTGAAGGTGAAGAAAAAGAGCGAAAAGACTCAATGGGCAGTATGCGTAGAGGCTTTATGTTAGCCTTGCTGGCTATGTTTGGTCTTTTGGCTATTCCTTTTCGAAGTTACAGTCAACCGCTTCTCATTATGCTCGCGATTCCCTTTGGCGTAGTCGGTGCTATTTTAGGGCATTTGATAATGGGCTTTGATCTCAGCATGCTTTCAATTTTTGGAATTGTTGCACTTTCCGGGGTTGTTGTAAACGACTCACTCTTACTCATAGATCGGATAAATCAAAGCAGGAGAAAGGGGGCACCTTTGGAAAATGCTGTTGAGGAGGCAGGTTTGCGTAGATTCAGGCCTATTCTCCTGACCTCTCTGACAACTTTTTGTGGTTTAATGCCCATGATCACTGAAAAAAGTGTACAGGCCCAATTCCTTATTCCCATGGCCATCAGCCTTGCTTTTGGTATTATTTTCGCCACAGGTATCACCTTACTTTTAATACCAAGCACCTATCTTGTCTTAGAGGATATAAGGAAACTGTTAGGTCTTAAGCCCACCTATCATCGCTATGAAAAAGTTGAGGGACGTTAAAGAGACATATCGCACTGAAAAGTCTCTGTGACGTTCGCTGGGCTAGACAATAATTTCTGAAATGGCATCAACATGTTTGCGAAAACTGATGCCATTAATGTTTGACTGAAAAAGTCTGTTGAGTGACTTGAGCACTTCTTCTTTTTCTTCAGGTGGGATGAGGAAACCAGGGGAGGGCCTGCAGGGAAGCAATTTGAATCTTGCAGGATCGGTATCAGGTTCCTGGTTTTTTTTGAGCAGGTAATAGAGCACCTCATTCATGTTGCCCCAATACCCACCCTGGTCGACATGTTCAATAATTTGCAAATAGAGAGAGTTCAGGGTGATTATAAGTGGTTCCACCCTGGCGTACCCCTGATCCTGACAGGGGCTTGAAGAGAGAAAACATCTGCAGTTAAATGGACGCACAGGATAAATAGAGCAACTCTTGCTCTTGTTAAGGAATACGCATGGATTGAAATTCCAGCTCTCGTATTCCTCTTCTTCATCAACTCCTTCCATGGCTAAACATTTTTTGGCAAAATCATTTGTTGTAAGCGATGGTTTGCCAGCATTGACAGCCGCGGAATTGAGCCTCTCCCTGATTGAAGGATCAGCTTTGTCTGCAATGAAATCGACAATAAGGGTCCCTTCAAGAGTGGTCATGGAAACACTTTGGGTACAGCATGAAGAGCAACCCTCATGGCAGGCCCAATCATCCTGTGCAAGCCAGTGGGCATTATTATAAATTACATTTAGAAGGTTTAAGGGTTCAGTATGCATTAAGTATGGCAGGATGTTTGAATTCTAGGGGAAATATTTTCCACGCATTTTTTCATAGATCTCTGGTGGAACAAGTTTCAGGGCAAGTGCAATAATAAGAGATGCGATGGTGATATCATCTACTACACCGATAAAAGGCAAACTGTCTGGAAGAAAATCAAGGGGAAATAGAATGTAGAGGAGTCCAGTGCCAAGGAGGATTTTAACCAACCAGGGAGTCTCTCTGTGCAAGAAAATGGACGAATAAAAACGCACTTTTTTAATTAAATCGTTTAATTTTTCCATTACAGTAAATAATAGTTCCAGTCTATAAGCTGTCAAGTGTCGAGATTTTTCAGTATATATAACTTGTTAAAAAACTTCTTACAGGTCAAAAAATCTTGCCGATCACCATAATACTGTACTAAGCTTTAAGTATAAGAGCCATATGTTTCCAATAACCTTTAGGGGTGCAAAAATGGATAACATGCTTATATTACTTGGCAAGATTAGTATGTGTTAAGTGCGTATTT
>CAMYOP010000071.1:0-16077 GCA_947260045.1 uncultured Desulfobulbaceae bacterium | reverse complement strand
CATAATGCCGATGCTATATCTTCATTTGCTGATAATGTCGTTGTTTTGCCCATGTCTGTCATTGAAGAGTTGGATAAATTTAAATCGCGTAATGATGAACTTGGTAGAAACGCTCGGAAAGTTGTACGGAATCTTGATACTCTCAGAATGAAAGGTCGATTGGGTGAAGGCGTTGAAATGGAGAATGGCGGCACTCTGGTTATTTATTCCGAATCAAAATCACGCCTGGAAAACCCTGGCCTGGACCTTACTGTTGCTGATAATCGTATTTTAGCTGTTGCCTATACCCTCCTGAAAAACGGAAAAACAGTCAATTTTGTTTCAAAAGATATAAATGCCCGCTTAAAGGCCGATGCTCTTGGTATTGGTGTCATGGATTTTGAGAAGCAAAAGGTAAATTTTGATGAACTGTATTCAGGCAGGCGTGAAATAACTGTTCCTGCAACGGTCATTGAAGATTTTTTCAATCAACCTTCAATTATTACAGATGGTTTAGAGTTTCATCCAAATGAGTTTGTCTCCCTGATAGATGAGGAAAATGATAAAAATACAGCTCTTGGCAGAGCGATTGGTACCAATGAACTTGTTCATTTGAGCAGTAAACTCGATACAGTCTGGAACATTAAACCGCGTAGTCTTGAACAGAGAATGTGTCTGGAACTGCTCATGGACCCAGAGGTTCAACTTGTAACCCTTGTTGGCCGTGCAGGGACTGGAAAAACCTTACTGGCTCTTGCTGGAGGGCTTGAATCAACGGTTCGATTCAATCGCTATGACAGAATTCTCGTTTCACGCCCGATTATCCCAATGGGCAATGATCTTGGTTATATGCCTGGAGACAAAGATGAAAAACTCGCCCATTGGATGCAGCCTATTTTTGATAATCTGACCTATCTCATGGGTGGTGGACAGTCTACCAATGATGATGAAGAATCAGTCCGTAATAAAGTTGAAAAACTGGTTAAAAATAATATTGTCGAGATGGAGGCCCTGACCTATATCCGTGGACGTTCGATCCCCAGACAATATGTCATCGTTGATGAAGCCCAGAACCTCACACCCCATGAAGTCAAAACGATTATCAGTCGAGCAGGAGAAGGTACCAAGATGGTCCTGACCGGCGACCCTTACCAGATTGACAATCCCTATCTTGATTCGTCCAGTAACGGTCTAACCTATGCCGTTGAAAGGCTAAAAGGTCTTCCTCTGCATGGTCATATGATCCTGCAAAAAAGTGAACGATCAAAATTGTCAGCTGTTGCTGCTGATTACCTCTAAAAGTAACAGGCCTCTGGGATTTATCTTCCAGAGGCCTTAAGCTCTATTTCATTCATCTCATCTATACTACCTGCTTTAAGGAAACATTTTTCATTGGCTGACTAGAAGGATGATTTCAATTTTTATTTTTAAGGATTGAGATTTTTTACATATAATTACATAGATTTATAATCATGAAAAACAAAAAAATTGTAATAATTGGTGGGGTTGCCGCAGGTGCATCTGCTGCAGCAAAAGCCAGAAGGTGTGATGAAGAAGCCGAGATTATCATGTTTGAAAAGGGAAATGATATTTCCTATGCTACCTGTGGTTTGCCATATTACCTGTCAGGTGTAATTTCCAAACGTCGAAATCTGCTCATTACAAGTGGTTCTGCATTTGAAAGAAGATTCAAAATACAGGTTCGGACCAATCATGAAGTAACGGCGATCAACAGGGCTGAAAAATCTGTCACATACATAAACCATCTTAGTGGCGAAACAGCTGAAGAGAGCTATGATAAACTGATCCTGGCACCAGGTTCACTCCCTGTGCTGCCTCCCGTTCCAGGTGTACATCTTCCCTTTGTTTTTTCGCTAAAAACCCTTGAAGACACTGACAAAATATACAAAATTCTGCATGAACGAAAGATAAAGACTGCTGTTGTGGTCGGCGGTGGTTTGATTGGCATGGAGACAGCAGAAAATTTGCTTCACTTAGGCATTAGAGTTTCCATGGTTGAGTTTATGCCCCAAATACTACCTTTTCTCGATAAGGAAATGGCTGAAATTGTCACCCATCATGCCAGGCAAAAAGGTCTTAACATTATACTTTCAGATAAAATGGTCGGTATTCATGAGTATGATGATGGTGGAGAGGTTGAGCTCGACAGCGGTGAGAAGATTCAGGCTGATCTGGTTATCATAGCAGTTGGTATTAGGCCTGATACAAGGCTTGCAATAGATGCAGGTCTTACCTTGGGTGAAACAGGCGCTGTCAAGGTGAGTGATACCATGCAGACCAGCGACCCAGATATTTATGCAGGCGGTGACTGTGTAGAGAGTGTAAATCTTGTAACTGGCAAAGCTGCTATTTTTCCAATGGGTGCTGCCGCCAATAAGCAGGGCAGGGCAGCAGGTGCAAATGTTACAGGTAGAAATCTAAAGGTAAAAGGTTTTACAGGAACTGTCATAGTAAAAGCCTTTGATCTGGCAGCAGGCAAAACTGGTTTAACTGAAAAAGAAGCTCTTGAGCACGGCTATGAGGTGCTTGTTACCTATATTTTGGCCAATCATTATGCTGGTTATTATCCTGGTGCAAAACAAATACGATTAAAAACTGTCTGTGAGAAAAAAAGCGGTCAAATTCTTGGTGCTCAGGTCATTGGAGAAGAAGGGGTTGATAAAAGAATAGATGTCATGGCAACCGCCATTTATAACAAAATGACAGTGGAAGCATTGATGGATCTCGATTTAGCCTATGCTCCTCCCTATTCATCGGCCAGAGACCCCATCTTTGTAAGCGGGGCTATTGGGCAAAATTATTATACAGGTGATTATCAACCCATTACTCCTTCAGAATTGCATGAGAAAATCAACAAGGACTCTGACTTCATACTTGTTGATGTCCGTACTAAAAAAGAATTGCAGAAAACAGGTGTTATTCCAGGAGCCATGCACATCCCAATTGATTCTCTTCGTGATAATATTGCCACGCTGCCCACTGGAAAAGAAATTGTCCTCTATTGCGCTATTGGTCTTCGTTCCTATCTAGGGTATCGAATACTGAAAATGAAAGATTACCAAAAAATCAGTTCATTAACAGGTGGTATAGGTTCATGGACTTTTGATTTAGATTCTTATAAACAATTATAAATATCGAAATTGAAATATGTTGAGACTCTATCAAGTGCTTTAACATTTATACAATTCATGACTGTCATGACCCTTAATGATTAAGATTGGGGAAATTTTTAGTAAGAGCTTGGTTGGCAACTATATGAAATCAAATAAAATCGGTTGAGAACAAAGGGTTTGCAATGAAACCGCTGGCAATACTTGAGCTGGCAAAACTTATCCGGAAAGTATTGGATAATTTAAAAACCAATACAGGGAGTAAGTTATAGTTTTTAGGCAGACTAAACGTTCCAATGACTATCTACGGGAATGTTTATGCTTGAAATAAAAAGTCATCAAAGCCTGATCCTCTTCATCTTTTTATTCTTAGAAAATCATCTGGCCGAAAGATGAGAATTGAGCTTCTTTTTCATGATGTCCGCTCTTGAGCCGTAGACTATTTCTTTTTCGTGCTTTTTTTCCTGCTTATATCATAAGGGCTCTCAAGCTCGTATGTTTTGCCTTCGACAGTTATGTCTAAATCACCATCTCTCTCAAATTCATATTCAAAAGGAGTGTCTGTATCTTTTGCAAGACTGTTTATCAGGTAGGCTTTCCCCTTATAGAGAATTTCCACTTCAAATTCCGATTTGTACTCATAGCTAAACGGCAGGCTGGATTTACACCCGACAAGCAGTAAATGTGAAAGTATAAAGATAGCGAGGGTAATACGAAAAAGAGTCCGAATCATCTGGTCACCTCTTTAGGGTTTTGGTAATGATTATAGGAAGGTTTTATCTGTTTTGTAATTGAAAAGATGTGTTTGCAATAGATTTTAACGCAAAGTATTTTATAATTGATCCAGTTGGCACCGTATCATTTTTGCCTGGTGTGAAACAAAAAGATTCCTCCCTGGGGCGTCTAAAACCAACTGCTGTGCCTCCTGCTTCCAGGACTGACACCACAATTTCTTTCCAGGAAAGTTCTTCGTGGATGGTAAGATTGTATTGATTACCTTCACTACTATTTGAAAAGATCGTTTCAGCAAGTTCTATGGCTCCAGGATCCTGCATTTCCTGGACAAGTTCTCCTGCCCTTGAGACCGAGACCACCAGGTCACACTCGGCAACTTCAAACAGATATTTATCTTCTCGAACCTTTTCTGCAACGGTGTAGGCCTCTGGATTGAGTCTTTCACTCATAATAACTGCAGAGGATGAATATTCATCAGACACCTCTTCAAAGGGATCTTCAGCAAGGACAAGCACCCGTTTAGCTGAGCTAATATTTGCCTGTTCCAGAATTTCCTTTTTTGAAGCCAAACCCTTCACAAAAAAAACATCTTCACTGACCATCCAGGATGCTCTTTCCTTAAGCTTGTCAGTAATCAGAGCAATGGTTGCAGTCGAATGCCGACTATCATTTCTGAATTCTGTGACTATTTTTTTTACCTTTGCCTCATTGGGGTATCCGATTATGACAAGATCAAGCGCGTTCTTCACCGTAAGCATACCTTTTCTTTTTTTAGCGAAAAAATCTGTTGTTTTGGTTGTTACTATGCCAATGGCAGTGCCCAGAGTACCTATGGAAATGAGCATAAATCCGACAGTAACCCATTTTCCAAGAAGGGTTGAGGGGCTGATATCACCATATCCGACAGTTGTGGCTGTGACAAAACTGAAATAAAAAGAAGAAAGCAGATCAAGCTTTTCTGTGTACATGATAATAAGATTGAACACTATAAACGCCAGCACAAAGAGAAGCATAACGATGATAAGTTCTTTGTTCTCGTGCCGATATTTTTTTAGTTTTCTAATAAGTATAATATATGTTGTCATGCCGATGAGTCTGCTCGTTTCGTGTATGTTGTGTTACCTATTTTTCAAGATCAGCCACGCTGATCAAAGTATCACAGTCAGCAACTAAAGGGTGGCCTGTTTGCTGAAATGGTAATGGTTTTAAATAAATTTTGGTCTGGCATCATTTCAAGTCCGTGTTCAATGACAGACCACTTGTATATTTCTGGTGGGATAATGTTTTTTATTTCTTTTTTATCCAGAGGATTGGAGTCTTCAAGGGTAATATCAGCAAAACTTAATTTATTAAGAATATGAAGATGATCGTTTTCACCGATAAAAGTCCTCATCCAGTGACTTTTTTTGTTTTGCAATGAGGAAGGGGATGGTGATAAAGAATTGTTTAAAACTATATCAGTTATGACGACTGTGCCACCAGGTTTGAGTGCCCTGAAGATATTATTATAAACACTTATTGTATCAAAACATTGATATAAAACACAGTTTGAAATAAGAACATCAGCGAAATTTCTTGGTAAAGGATATTTTTCAATATCTGCCACTCGGAACAAAATATTGTTTTCAGTTACATTATTATTCAGGATGGCCTCTTTGGCGCAGTTGATCATCTCTTCGGAAAGGTCTATACCAACCACAGTACTACCTTTTTTCAGCTTCTGACTGGCAAGAGTGATGTCTTTACCACTGCCGCAACCAAAATCAACAACCTTCATGGCCTCTGCTAAAGGGGCAAATTGCAATGGTGAATTGAAACCACTGGCAAGGTCGCTGGTACATTGCGGAATATTTGCAACATGAGAATTGTCAGGTGATGCTGAAGAAGTGCAAAGGAGTTCTGACCGTTGGGCAAAATGGATATTTGCATCGAAATAGCGATCTATTTCATTTGCATAAAATTGCTTTATGGTAGTCTTGATGTAGTCAGAATTCATTTTTTAACTTTTAATCTCAAGTGGTTGCAAAATTCTATAGTTTATAAAGCAATATGTTGTCGTTTTGAATCAGTAACTTTACAACAAGAATAACTTGAAGATATAGCGTAAAATTTGTCTGAATTTACCAGAAAAGCGTCAACGATATGGGGATCAAAATGTTTCTCTTTTTCCCTTGTTATTTCTTTTACTGTAAAATCATGGGAAAAAGGTTCCTTATACGGTCTTTTACAGCACAATGAATCATATACATCGGCAAGGGCGACAATCCTTGCAGAAAGTGGAATATGGTCTTCTTTCAGTTGAAAAGGATAGCCTTGACCGTTCCACCTTTCATGATGAAAAAGGGCAATGTCACGAGCCACGACCAGATAAGATTCTTTATGAAAATAATCGGAAAAGGTTTTATTTGCCTTGTTGAGGACTTCACCTGCAATGGTGGTATGTTTTTTTACAATATCAAATTCTTGTTGGCTCAACTTTGCAGGCTTTTGTAGGATTTCGCGTGGAATTGCTGTTTTTCCAATATCATGCAACAGAGATGCTAAAACAACTTCTTCTGCATAGTCTGGTCGCTTGTTGATAAATGTTGAATAAGGAGAGTTCTCTTTGAGGCTGTTCACGAGTATCTCGACATAGGACTGGATACGGGCTAGATGCTCACCAGTGTCTGGGTCATAATATTCTGCAAGAATTGCAAGGGCCTTAATGGACGTTTTTTGGGTGGCAAGAAGTTCAATTTTCTTTTGGGTAATTTCTTTTTCCAGTTTCACATTGGATGACTGCAATTCAAGTTCAGCCTTTTCACGCTGCACTATAGACCTGGAAACATAAAAAAGCATGACAAGTACGAACAGGAAAAAAGTTGTCGCTAAGGAATAGAGCACAAAAGCTGAGCGTTGCAAAAGTGAATCAAGTTCTTTTTTGTGTACAGTAATATTGTAATACATTTCAAAAGCACCATAAAAAGTATTGCTTTCAACGATGGGAATATATACTTCAGCCACATCAATATCGGTAACTTTACCTTCCAGTGTTTGCTCGTTTTTTCTAACTATTTTGGAATATTTATTCCCACCTGCAACGATATTAAAGAAATAGTCATTTTTATTAATTGTCCCTATTTCAGAATAATTAGAAGAATAGACAATTTCTCCATCCTGGGAAAAAAGTTTGATTTTCTCCAGTTTAAATAATTTTTGAGCCGCTTCCAGTTCTCTAATGTTATTTAAGGATAAACTGAAATCATCATCTATTTTTTTAAATTGGAAGAGTCTGGCTGTGAGATAACTAGCAGCTCGCTGGGCATTTTCTTCAGTGCTTTTAAGCAGTTGATTTGCAAATTGGGGTAAGATGAAAAAAGTACTGTACGAGGGAAGTACTGAGGAAATGATAATACTGGCAGTAAGGACACTGCAGAGCAGAGGTTTTTTAAAGATATTTGTAATAACTTCGAGAAAATATTTAAGGTCAGGCATAAGGTGCTAGGTTTTGGATCCGATCAACAAATTATCGAGCAGGTTTGAAAATTTGTGACATAAATTAGTGAGATTATTAATAAGCATGTACTTAATTTATAACTATTAAGAACTTATGTGTAAATGTATTATTTTACAGGGAGAGTTGCGATGAGAGAAGAAAGAGTATATTGAGGGCACAGATTTAGGAGAAATATATGCTAAATTGCCTGTAAGGTGAGCGGGGTAGGGGTAAGGCAAGAGTGTTATAGATCACCTTGCATGATATACTTTAAGTGCTTTTATCTGTAACAATGCCTTTGAGCTCTGCATTTGAGAGTACGCCGATCTGAAAAATATCGGCGACCTGTCTGGCCGTTTCTTCCACTGAATAATTTGTTTCGATATTTATATTCCATATTCTGGCAATTTCATCTAATGCACCAAAAATAGCCCTTTTGGCAATACCTGGCAGGATATCCTGACGAAATATTCCCTGGGCCTGGCCCATTTTTATTATAGATGAAAGAATATCGACATAGATAGTATACTTGTTATTTCGGTAATCACGAACCACTTTGTTGGTCTGTCGTAACTCTATCTGAATAACCTCGGCCAGATTTTTATTTTTCTTCATCTCGGTGAGGTGCTTAGTAATAAAAATTTCAAGCATCTTGCGAGGATCGTCTTCTTTTTCTAGAAGTTTTTTTATCTGGTCGATCATCCGCCCGACTTCCTGCTCAAAAACGGAAATCAGTATGTCGAATTTATTATTGAAATAGAGATAGATTGTGCCATCAGCAACTTTAGCTTCTTTGGCAATGTCAGAAATTCTTGCGTTAAAAAAACCTTTTTTCGCAAAAACCTTAGTTGAGGCCCGAATGATTTTAGCGTGTTTATCCGCTGATTTCATTTTTTATTTATCTTCTCGTACTTTTTAGGAAATTTTAATGAATGATTGTTCATTTATTAATCTAACAGAGGCGAAGTGAAGGTGTCAAGCAAAATGGAGTTTTCAAATCTAATATTAGAGTTAAAAAATTTGGGTTTTTATGATTGTTAAAACATTGAGAAATATCGATCAAATTGATACACTCAATCGAATTGTTTTCTGCTTTTGTCTAGGTTGGATAAGTCAGATACGAATCATTTAAAAAATCAGCTGTCAGTATAAATACATTGGAGGAGAGAATGAAGGTTTTAGTTGTCGGCTCAGGTGGACGTGAACATGCGCTAATTTGGAAAATGCGTCAGAGTTCAAAGGTAAAACAAGTTTTCTGTGCCCCTGGGAATGCAGGGATCAAAAAAATAGCCGAATGCATCGATATCAGTTCCAACGATATAGATGGGCTTTTAGCCTTTGCTTTGGAAAATAAAATTGACCTGACTGTGGTTGGCCCTGAAGATCCTTTGACCATGGGGGTTGTTGATACATTTGAGGCAAAAGGCTTGCGTATTTTTGGTCCATCCAAGAGTGCTGCAGAACTTGAAGGGTCTAAAGTATATACAAAAGATTTTCTTAAAAAATACAATATTCCAAGTGCTGCATATAAGGTGTTCGCCAAGAAAGGAGCTGCTAAAAAATACATTGAAAAAATCGGCGCTCCCTGTGTGGTCAAAGCTGATGGATTAGCTGCTGGTAAAGGCGTTATACTTGCCCATACCAAAGATGAAGCCTGTAAAGCAGTAGATTTGATAATGAAAGAAAAAGCCTTTGGTTCAGCTGGCGAAAGAGTTGTTGTCGAAGAATTTTTAGTTGGTGAAGAGGCCTCTTTTATCGCCTTTACCGATGGAAAAACCATTCTTCCGCTTCCTTCTTCCCAGGATCACAAAGCCGCCTATGAAGGTGACCGCGGGCCAAATACTGGTGGAATGGGAGCCTATTCACCAGCCCCTGTAATGACAGACGCCATGACCATGAGAGTCATGAATGAAGTCATGTTGCCAACCATCAGAGGGATGGAGGAAGAGGGTCGTCCCTATAAGGGAATGCTCTATGCTGGCATGATGATAGACGGTGACAGGATTAACGTTCTTGAATTCAACTGCAGGTTTGGAGATCCAGAATGTCAGCCATTGCTTCTTGGCTTAAAAAGTGACCTTGTTGACATAATGGAAGCAGCCATTGATACAAGGCTTGATGAAATTGAACTTGACATTGATCCAAGACCAACAGTCTGTGTTGTTTTAGCATCGCAGGGATATCCGGGGAAATATACCACAGGTAAACCGATTTCAGGCCTTGTTAAAGCAGGTAACCTGAAAGATGTTGTTGTTTTTCATGCTGGTACCAAAATTGAGAATCGTCGCACTGTTACCGCTGGCGGAAGAGTCCTTGGAGTAACTGCTATTGGCAAAGATATAGCCGCCGCGATTCAACAGGCATATAAAGCCGTAGACCTCATTGAATGGGATGGATATTATTTCAGACGTGATATAGGTCATAGAGCTTTGAAGCGTCTTTTGAAAGGCAAAGGACCAGACGTTGGTATTGTAATGGGAAGTGATTCTGACTTACCAGTTATGAATGCTGCTGCTGATTTCTTGAAATCAATGGGAATACGATATGAAATCACTATTTCTTCTGCACACCGTACTCCTGAGGCTGCTGCCGAATATGCCCAAACAGCAGCAGACAGAGGCTTAAAGATTATTATAGCAGGAGCTGGTATGGCCGCTCATTTAGCTGGAGTGCTTGCCGCCCACACCACAATTCCTGTAATTGGCGTACCAATTGATGCCTCTCCCTTAAATGGTCTTGATGCTCTGTTGTCCACAGTCCAGATGCCTCCTGGCATTCCTGTCGGCACAATGGGAATAGGAAAACCTGGTGCAAAAAATGCGGCTGTTCTGGCAGCGAGGATTTTAGGCATCTGATGATATCACTGCAAATCTTAAACAGTTTAGTCGTGATATGGCAACTCAGGTTGCTGAGAAAAATAAAGCGCTCAAAAAGTGATCGTTCAGACAACTCAAGAATTCCCAAAAGATGCAATAGATCAGGCCGTCACGATTTTAAAAAGAGGTGGTCTGATTGCGTTTCCCACTGAAACGTATTACGGCTTGGGCATTGATCCCTTTAACGAGGATGCCTTAAATCGATTGTTTGCGGTAAAGAAACGTTCTGTCTTAAAACCTGTTTTGGTATTAATTGAGGGTAGGAAACAACTCGATATTTTTATAGATGGCATTCCGACTCAGTATGAAATTTTAATGGAAAATTTTTGGCCTGGTCCACTTACCCTGATTTTTCCTGCAAAGCCAGATATCTCCTCCCTTTTGGCTGGAGGAACAGGAACAATAGGAGTCCGCCAATCTCCGCATCCGGTCGCTGCTGCTTTGACTATGGCTTTTGGCGGTCCAGTAACTGCCACAAGTGCAAATCGCTCCGGCTTAACACCTGCAACAAGTGCCCAGGAAGTGTATGATGCATTTGGCTCTGATATAGATTTAATTCTTGATGGTGGGAATACTCCAGGCGGGCTTGGTTCAACCCTGATTGGCTCCAAATCAGGTTCTATAATATGTTTGAGAGATGGTTGCCTTCCTTATGAAGAGATTAAAAAGATACTGTGATCTTTTCTTTTTCAAAAATAGAACATCCTTATTTGCAAAGACAAATCTATTTTAGCTATAATTGAATCCAGTAACGAATCTGACTTTTTCTTCTACTCGAATGGGGATATGAATGGGTGATTTGAATTGGGATCGGAGTTTTGCTTTAGAACAAACTGATGGTGATGAAGAGTTGCTCGAAGAACTCATTGAACTTTTTATCAGTACATCGCTGAAGAATTTAGAAGAACTTAAAGTTGCTGTGCAGGGAGAAGATCCATCAGCTGTTATACTTGCTGCCCATTCATTAAAAGGTTCTTCTGCTAGCCTTGGCATTGAGGCTGTTCGCGTTTTGGCAATGGAAATGGAAAAAGATGCAAGGGGTGGTTCTATTGCGTCTGCTAAAGATAATTTAGGGGAAATGGAATCACTGCTTGGCCAGTTACGGTTAGAAGCACTTTAGTGACAATAATAAACCCCAACTCTTTTTATCGAGTCGGGGTTTATTTCTGTAGATTAAACAAAAATTATTCAGCTAATTCACACTCGCCTTCTTCACATTCTACGTCAGCGACCAGGAATTTAGTTTTGTAACCATTATTTATCAGCTCCTGGTATGCCATATCAGCTCTTGCTCCTGTGGCACAATGTATGTAAATGTTTTTGTCTTTGGGTAGTTCTCCAGATCTACTTATGAGTTCATCAAGGGGGATATGTTTTGAGTTTGAAAAAACGCCCGTCTGCACTTCATCATTAGTACGGACATCTAGGATCAGGGGGTCTGTCTCTCCATTGACAGCCTTCATAAATTCAACAGCAGAAATTTCCCCTTTTCCCATTTTTCGCTTCCAGGAAATCTCTGTTGGCGTCAGACCTTGTTGGAGGGATTCTCCAGATTGTACCCAACCAGACACGTTCCCGCTGACAAGTGACACTGCTTTAAATTTTTTCTTCCTTAAAATATTTAAAGCTGCTTCGGACTCTTTCTTCTTATCGCTATAGAATACAATGGGGGCTTTTTTGGGAATATCTTCTAAACGATCTTTAAGGCTAGCCATTGGTATTGATACCGAACGAGGGATATGACCGTTTTGGGATTGTTTGGAATCACGTAAGTCAATTAAAACAATATTTCCTGTTTTGATAAATTCTTTGCTTGCATAGGTTGGGTATCCAGCTTTTGCCCAACCAGGCTCGCCATCAAGAAAAACGCGGATATTTGTAAAACCTAATTTTTTCGCCAGACCGGCGGATTTGGTACTCATGCCTCAGGTAGGCCCTCCGCAATAAAATACGAGAAGTTGACTCTTGTATTTGTCAAGAATCTCAGTGCCTTTTTCTGTGAGAACATTCACAGGGATTGATAAAGCTCCAGGAAGGTGTGATTGGGCGTATCGTTTACCAGGTCTTGAATCAATAAGGGTCATGTCGTAATTATCATCAATGAGCCCCTTCAGCTCATCTGCTTTAATTTCAGTGACACCATCAGGTAACTTTGCCAGTTTTGGTTTAATGGTCTTTGCGTAGGCAACGCCATTACGTGTTTCATAGGTGATGATAGCAGCATGTCCTTTGACTGCATGCTTCAAGCCCTTTGTATTATCATCAAAATGAACCATCATTGTTTTGGCTTTCTTGCCCTTGCCAACGCTTATGGAAATGGTACTGGCCTTGTTTGATTTTCCGACAATTTTACCCTTGTATACAGGGACTGTTTTTTTCTGAGCAGTTGCCTTGGTGGACGTTTTTAACTGCTCTTTGCTTGTTTCCTGCATGGGACTGCTCTTTTGACTACAGCCCCAGGAAACCAGCAAGACTGTCAGGATGAGGGGTAAATGTTTCCAAAAACTTCTTTTCATGTGAAAAATCTCCAGTTGTTGTTTCTATGGTTAAGGTTAAAACAAATAGTAATTAAGCTCTTAAATTCTATGTTAGGTGATTTCTAAAATCAAGGACAGTAGTGTCCTATAATGCTTATTAGTAAATATTCTTTAAGATAAAGCAGTATGAAAGGGTATAAAATTTTATTCTATTCTACACGCTGACACACATCGATTACTTCTAACCATTTTTGCTGTAATCTCTTTTCAGAAACAGGCATTGCCGTTCCAATTTCTGGTGCAAATATTGAAATTTTGAATTCTTCAACCATGTGGCGAAATTCTAACTTGATTTGAGAGCAGAGGCTGGAGGAGCATTGGATATTATCCATCTGCTCAAGCATGTTGAGTGTCTTCGCTAAGCGCTGTTCTTTCTTCTTGTCCTTTAAGGGCGATTCTTCGGCTCGGAGAATTCGGAGTGCAAGTGCTTTGAGATATCTCTTGGTATGTCTGATTTGGGCATAGGAGTATAATTTTAGGAAATCAGCGGGCAAAAGGTCAATGACACGATCGTGATAGAGCGTAAAGCGATCAGCATCATAATTTTTGTGTTTTTTGGCCTGCTCAGCACATTGAGAAATTGTTGCTATTGTTGTTCTCCGTTGTTCAAGCAGTGTCAGAATCTGTTGTAAACACTGTCTCCCAGGCATACTGACACCTGATTCATTTATCATTTGCTCAACCTGCTCATACTCTTTCTTTTTGGGCAGAGAGCTTCCAGAAATTGTAAAAATATGATCCTGGATAAAATCCAGGAGTAGCTGCTGTTTGTCTGCAGCGGTACCATTTATGCCAAGAGATAACCAGGAAGCGGTGTGACTGGCAAATGAGGACTTGCACTCTTTCTTGAGTTGTTTGATTTCTTTTCGATAGTGAAGTCCATAAAGAAAACGCAGTCCCTTTTTGATTGAACGGGAACTTCTTTCTTTGTCATGTGTGTAGCTGAGTTGAAGACTGCAAGCACCTGAATCTTCAATTAAAAGTGGAAAATAAATTGCTGTAATGTTGCCCTGTGCATCAAAATGTGGGGTTTGATCTGCGATATTTTTAAAATCCCAGCTTGTTATGTTCTTTTTGCCTGGTAAATCAAATGTTTTTTGGGTCTCTGGTCTGTCATGAATGATTGGTGATGCTTTTTGTTTGAGCTCTGTGAAGGTTCTGCTTGTGGCAAGTATTTTTCCTTTCTCCCCAATTAATCGATAAAAGAATTTCAGGTGTGGCGCCAGTGTGTCTATCTGCCAATCACTCCTTTTAATTGTCACCTGGTATTGCTTGAGCAGACATTTTTCCAAAGCAGGATAGAGCGAGCCGTTATAGGAATCAAGAGCATCAAGAATGCGATCGGCGGCATCTGGTAAAGGAACAAGTAAACGGCGTAATCTTTTGGGTAAACTTTTTAAAAGGTAGAGAATTTTCTCAGGGAGCAGCCCTGGGACAAGCCATTCAAAAACAGTTGGGTTGAGTTCCAGAAGGAGTGGCATAGGTATGTCAACACTTATGCCGTCTGCCTGATCTCCAGGCAGAAAACAATAGTGCAGCTGGAGTTTAGCAGAACCTACCTGCAGAATTTTGGGGAATAGATAGAGATCAGCAGAGTCTGGCAGTACCTTGCAAATATCATCTTCCTTCATGTGTAAAAAGGTGTCTCCTTTTTTCTTTTTTAAGAGACGATTGAGGGTATATGTATCGTAGGCCTTGCCAATTTTTCTATCATAAAAGTCATAGAGAGACTGTTCATCAGCGACAATACCTTTTTGCCGTAATCTGTCTTCAATCTCCTGATACTCATTTAAGAGTGTTTGGTTATGCCGCAGGAAATTATAGTTTCCTCTTAACTCACCAGTAATCAGGGCTGAGCGGATAAAAATATCGCGGGCTTCTTTTTTATTGTCTTCGTTAATTCTGCCATAATTTACAGTTCGCGCAGAGACGATTGTCAGGCCAAAGAGAGTTACTTTTTCTCTGGCTATTACCTGACCTCTTTTTTTCGACCAATGGGGAGAAGACCAGGAATAACGACAAAGCTTACCGCCAATACTCTCAAGCCAGCGAACATCTATGGAGGCAACATTTCTGGCAAATAATCGTGAGGTCTGGATAAACGAACCAGCCACTATCCATTGGTTATTCTGATGAAATAAGGCTGAACCTGGAAATATCATTACCTCTCGGCCACCACTTGCCTGGTAGATGTTTTTTGTTTTTTTCTGGCAGATATTGCGTAGAAACCCAGCTGTCAGGGCTTGGTGAATGGTGTCATATCCCGCCTCTTGGGAGTTTTCTTTAAATTCTTTTTTATGGGCGAGTAGCCTGGTGATTTGCTCGTGTATGTCGAACCATTCACGCATGCGCTGCCAGGAAAGATAATTGTGCTTGCAGAATTTTCGAAGGCGGGAATTACTGATTTTTTTATCTTTCAAGTGGTGAAAAGACTGCCATATATTGAGTAAACTCAGAAAGTCAGAATTTTTATCAATAAATTGTTTGTGAGCCTCATCAGCTTTGCCTTCACTGTCCGCAGGTCTGATGCGGGGATCCATGATGGCAAGGGCTGCACAAATAATTTTAATTTCTTTCAAGGCCCCAAGGCGGGCTCCATCTATGATAATTTTTGAGATGCAAGGATCAAGGGGCAGTTTGGCCATGAGCCTGCCATCTTCAGTCAAATGTTTTTTATCGGTGATTGCCCCTAGTTCAAACAAAACTTTGAAACCATCACTGATTGAACGTGCTGAAGGTGGATCTATAAAAGAGAATAATTTCGGGTCTCCCAATCGTAAATGAATCATCTGCAAAATAACTTCAGAGAGGTTGGAGCGCTGAATTTCAGGAAGCGTGTATGGCTGTCTGGACTTATAATCGTCTTCACTGTATAAACGGATACAGTGACCAGGTCCAACACGACCGCAACGGCCTGCTCTCTGGTCACAACTTGCCTGAGAAATACGGGTGACAAGAAGACTGGTTGTTCGTGCCCGCACATTATAGCGGGCAAGGCGGGCAAAGCCTGTGTCAATGACGTAATAGATCCCTGGAACTGTAATCGAGGTTTCAGCAATGTTAGTTGAGATGATGATTTTTCGTTTTTTTGAAGACTTGAAGATCTGTCTTTGATCTCGTCCCTGTAATCTGCCAAAAAGCGGTAAGATGACGCTTTCATTGCCAATGTGATGATTCAGACCATCAATACAATCACGAATATCACGTTCTGTCGGCATAAATACCAGAATGTCACCTGACTTGTTTTTCTTTGTAAGTCTGGTTATTTCGGAAATGGTGCGATCAATATATGATTCCTCTTCTCCCTGTTCGGATTTAAGAAGTGGTTTGTATTCAATTTCAAT
>CAMYOP010000070.1 GCA_947260045.1 uncultured Desulfobulbaceae bacterium | reverse complement strand
TCATCTATGGAACGAACCTGACTATCGGTACTCGTTTTTTTGGAGGCGTAGATACCATCGATCGAGTCGGTAATACTTTCCAGGTAATCGGTGAATTTTGTTGCTATACCTTCCACACCAGTTTCACCGAGGAACAGTTTTTCCAGACTCTCCATGTCATTGTTCATAGCATCGTTAAACTTGGTGGAGTCAAGCTTTATGGTTCCATCGTTTTCATCTGTTTCGAACCCGATATCAACAAGGTACTGGTAGTTTCCTGTTCCGCCAACTGAGGTGACAAGCAGGTTTTGCATGCGCCTTTTGGCAGAATGCATGCCACTGTCTGTTTCCCAGCCAGTATTCTCCTGGGCTGCAATAAAGGTGATGATTTCGTTATAGGCAGAAACAAAGGCGTCAAATTTTTCTTTGATTCCTTCTGAATCAATATCGACACCAACATGGGTGGTATCGTTTTTGTCATTTTCTTTCAGGAGATTTAAGGTGACTCCAGGTATAGCTCCTGTAATTGTATTGTTGTCACTGACAATAGTAATTCCATCGATTTTAACTTCAGCCTGCTGAGCGTTTTGAGTATTACTGAAAGTGAGTTTTGTGCCATCAGATTTTACACCACCTGTGGCCGAAGCGCTAAACGTGGTGGATGCGTCTTCTCCAGTTAAAACAATACGATAGCCCTCTGCTGTTCCGTCATCGATCAATGCAGCGGACACACCTGTAGCGCTGGCCCCTGTGTTGGCCGCATTAATTTTTTCAACGATGGTTGCCAGAGAGTCACCGTCATCGACTGTAATGTCTTCGGAATTTATTGAAATTGTCCCTGCTCCAAAGCTTGATTCTGAGGCACTGGCATAGCCAACGCTCACATCTTTTTGCACTTGAGCCAGATCAATAACTTCAATGTCGTAGGAACCAGCTGATGCAGTACTGTCTGCTGATAGCGTGAAAAATTCTTCACTGGCAGCAGTTGCAGTATATGAACGAAGTTCTTTGGCGGTGTCCAGATCCTGGACACTTGAAAGCAATCCTTTGAGTTTGTCCTCAAAGCTGGAAAAGGCAGAAAGCCTAGTATTCAAATAACTTCTGTCTTTCTCAAGACGCTCAATGGGTTGTCTTTCAAGGCCCATCAATTCATCGATGATAGTATTTGTATCCAATCCTGAAGCCAGGCCGCCAAATGTTATAGATGCCATGTTATATTCCTCGCAACCTGTTAGCTTTTGGTCTCAACGAAATTTCCGCGAAGGTCACTGAGTACTTTTCGAAGACCAAGAATTTCTTCCGATGGAATCTGGCGGATAACATCACCTGTTTCTTTTTCAATCAGGTTGATGACCAGATCTTCGGTTTCTGCAAACATTTCAAAACGCACGCTATAGAGACCATTTTCGGTCAAGGCCTTGATATTTTGTAAAAGTTCTTCAGGTTGTACTTTGTTTTCTGCAGCTTCAGTTGCTTTTTGATCTGCCTTGTCTTCGACAAAATTTGCCCGTTCTCTTTTTAGTGTTTCAGCGCCTGGACTCATTTCCGTCCGTGGTTCAACCATACCTGTGGTCATCGCTTGGATATTCATGATTCCCTCCCTGGAAATACCAGTTATCCTTTATCTTATTTCCTGGGGAGGAGGTATGGCCTCCCCAGGAAGTAACCTGCTATTGTAACAGGCTGAGTGCTAATGTTGGTGTCTGATTGGCCTGAGCCAGCACAGATACCCCCGCTTGCTGTAAAATATTATTTTTTGTCATTGTTGACGTTTCTTGAGCAATATCCGCATCCAATATACGTGAGCGGGACGCGCTGATATTTTCAGATACATTATTTAAGTTGGCAATGGTTGACTCCAAGCGACTCATTACCGCGCCAAGACCACCTCGAATGGTATCGACATCAGAGATTGCTGCATCGATAACCTGGATTGCACTTTGGGAGTCTACAGCAGTCTGGATACATATTGAAGCGACAACCTTACCGCTACCAAGAGCACTGACTGTGGCAGAGGCTATATCCAAACTAATGGTCTGACTTGCATTGGCACCAACCTGGAATACTGCGTTATTTGTACTGTCAAAGGTACCGTCGAGAAGCACGTTGCCGTTAAAGGCGGTGGTGGTGGCAATTCGATTAATCTCAGAGACGAGTTGTTTGAATTCTGCATCAAGTGAAAGCCGATCACTTGATGTATTTGTAGCATTCGCTGACTGTACTGCCAGTTCCCGCATCCGTTGAAGGAGGTTTGTTGATTCCTGTAAAGCGCCTTCAGCTGTCTGTGCCAAAGAGATGCCGTCATTGGCATTTCGGGCAGCCTGATTGAGCCCACGAATTTGTGAGGTCATCCGATCCGATATCGCCAGTCCAGCTGCGTCATCTTTCGCACTGTTGATACGCAGGCCTGAAGATAATCTTTGCATGGATTTATTCAGCGACAGCTGCGATGTGCTGAGATTCCGTTGCGCATTGAGTGATGCAACATTTGTGTTAATTACGAGTGCCATGTTATTTCCTCCGTGAAATTATTTCAGCAGCATCCCTGCTCCTGATCGAAAATAGATCAAAGTTTTCAGCCTTACTGCAGCAAACTGAGTGCCAGTGTCGGGGTCTGATTGGCCTGGGCCAGAACAGACACTCCTGCTTGCTGTAAAATATTATTCTTAGTCATAATTGATGTTTCCTGAGCAATATCGGCATCCAGAATTCGAGATCTGGAGGCGCTGAT
The DNA here is from genome assembly GCA_947260045.1 of uncultured Desulfobulbaceae bacterium. Taxonomy (GTDB): domain Bacteria; phylum Desulfobacterota; class Desulfobulbia; order Desulfobulbales; family Desulfobulbaceae; genus CAMYOP01. The sequence continues at coordinate 12,037 of CAMYOP010000070.1, read as the reverse complement.
ATTTTCAGCTACATTGTTCAGGTTGGCTATGGTGGATTCCAGACGACTCATGACTGCGCCAAGCCCGCCACGAATTGTATCCACATCAGAAATAGCCAGGTCAATAATACCAATCGCTGTTTGAGCAGAGTCTGCTGCTGAAATGTTTGCCACATTTAGTTTGCTAGCGGCAACATCGCCACCAAGCGCACTTGCAGCTGCGCCGCCGGAAACACCGATTCTAAGAGAAATCGTCTGATTGGCATCAGCGCCAACCTGAAAAACAGCAGCAGTACCGCTGGCGCTGTAGTTTCCGCTAAGCAGAACATTTCCGTTAAAAGAAGTGGTGTCGGCAATACGATTGATTTCGGCTGCAAGCTGATCGAACTCGGCGTCGAGCGAGGCCCGATCACTGCTGGTGTTGGTAGCGTTAGCTGATTGAACAGCCAGCTCACGCATTCTTTGGAGTAGGTTAGTTGTTTCCTGCAGAGCACCTTCAGCAGTCTGGGCCAAGGAAATGCCGTCGTTAGCATTTCGAGCAGCCTGATTCAGACCTCTGATCTGGGCTGTCATTCTGTCGGAAATAGCTAACCCGGCTGCGTCATCTTTGGCGCTGTTAATGCGGAGACCAGATGACAGTCTTTGCATGGATCTGTTCAGCGACAGTTGTGACGTGCTCAGGTTACGTTGCGCATTGAGGGACGCAATATTTGTGTTAATGACAAGAGCCATGTTATCCTCCGTGAAGTTTTTATCAGGGGCATCCTTGCCCCTGAGGTGTCAACAGTTACAATCTACTTCTTTATTGCAACAAACTCAGTGCAAGCTGCGGAGTCTGATTTGCCTGGGCAAGTACAGCCACTCCTGCTTGCTGTAAAATGTTATTTTTTGTCATAATAGACGTTTCCATTGCTATATCTGCATCCAGAATTCTTGAACGGGATGCACTGATATTTTCAGCAACATTATTTAAGTTGGCAATAGTTGATTCCAGGCGGCTCATGACTGCACCCAAGTCGCCACGGATAGTGTCGACATCACCAATTGCCGCATCAATTACAGCTATGGCGTTTTGGGCAGAGTCAGCCGCAGATATACCAATATCGCTTACAGTCGATCCAGCAGCTCCGCCAAGGGCACTTGCCGCCGCACCACCTGAGTGGCCTATTGCAACGGAAATGGTCTGGCTGGCATTGGCACCGACTTGAAAAACAGCTGCGCTGCCTGATTTGAAGCCACCACTTAAAAGGACATTCCCATTAAAGGAAGTGGTGCTTGCAATTCGGTTTATTTCTGAAACAAGTTGGTCGAATTCAGCGTCCAGGGAAGCTCGGTCGCTATCAGTATTGGTTGCGTTTGCCGATTGAACAGACAACTCACGCATGCGTTGGAGTAGATTTGTGGTTTCTTGCAGGGCTCCTTCAGCGGTCTGAGCCATGGAAATACCATCATTGGCATTTCTTGCGGCCTGGTTCAATCCACGTATTTGAGCTGTCATCCTGTCGGATATGGCCAATCCTGCAGCGTCATCTTTGGCACTGTTAATACGAAGTCCAGAAGAAAGTCTCTGCATGGACCTGTGTAATGCCAACTGTGATGTGCTCAGGTTACGTTGCGCATTTAATGAGGCAATATTTGTGTTGATGACAAGAGCCATGTTTCATTCCTCCGTGAATCTAACTAAATGCATCCTTGCCCTACTAGAAGCCTTTTTTCCCGTTACTTACCTTTTCGGTATCTCATCCATCATACTTTAGAAAAAAGTTCAGAATCGACAGGAAAAAAATCTGCCGATTCTGAACCGCCCCAGTCAGCTATTATTGAAGCAAACTCAACGCCAAAACTGGTGCCTGGTTGGCCTGCGCCAACACCGATACCCCTGCCTGCTGCAATATGTTGTTTTTAGTCATGATTGATGTCTCCTGGGCAATGTCGGCATCCAGAATACGTGAACGGGATGCACTGATATTTTCAGAGACATTATTAAGGTTCGCTATTGTTGATTCCAATCGACTCATAACTGCCCCAAGATCACCGCGAATAACATCCACGTCGGAAATAGCAGCATCAAGAACTGCGATTGCACTTTGGGCAGACCCTGCTGTACAAATACCAGCTAATGTAACCTTACTGGCAGCAGCAGCTCCACCAAGAACACTGGCTGCTGCACCACCGGAGTGACCGATGGCCAGGGAAATAGTCTGGCTGGCATTGGCTCCAACTTGGAAAATCGCTGCCGCGCCAGATGCATATCCACCACTTAAAAGAGCATTCCCGTTAAAGGATGTCGTATCAGCGATACGATCAATTTCTGATTTTAACTGATCAAACTCAGCATCAAGAGATTCCCTGTCCGTTGCAGTATTGGTAGCATTTGCAGACTGAACAGCAAGTTCTCTCATTCTCTGGAGTAGGTTTGTGGTTTCTTGTAGGGCACCTTCAGCGGTCTGGGCCATGGAAATGCCATCATTGGCATTCCTTGCAGCCTGATTCAGACCACGAATCTGGGAGGTCATCCGATCAGATATTGCCAATCCTGCAGCATCGTCTTTGGCGCTATTGATACGAAGTCCCGAAGAGAGTCTCTGCATCGACCTGTTTAAGGCCAGTTGTGAGGTACTAAGATTACGCTGTGCGTTCAATGACGCAACGTTTGTATTAATAACAAGTGCCATGGTTTATTCCTCCGTGAAATTTTATATCAAAGCATCCGTGCTTTGATAGGCTTATTTATTATTCAGTGCATCATGTAATTATTGTAACAAGCTCAAGGCTAACTGCGGCGTTTGATTCGCCTGGGCCAGCACTGATACCCCAGCCTGCTGGAGAATATTGTTTTTGGTCATGATTGATGTTTCTTGGGCAATATCTGCATCCAGAATACGTGAACGGGACGCGCTGATATTTTCAGATACATTGTTTAAGTTAGCGATGGTTGATTCCAAACGACTCATGGTAGCACCAAGGCTACCTCGAATGGTGTCAACGTTAGCGATGGCAGCATCAACGATCTGGATGGCACTTTGGGCAAAAGAGGCCTGAGTGATGCAGATACCATCTACAAAAGTACCACTGCCAAGAGCACCAGCACTTGCTGATGTAATATCCAGGCTGATGGTCTGGTTAGCATTGGCGCCAACCTGGAAAACAGCATTGCCAGCTCCGCCGAAACTACCAGTCAGTAGAGTGTTACCGTTAAATGAGGTTGTGGTGGCAATACGATCAATTTCACTGACCAGTTGCTTGAATTCAGCGTCAAGGGACGCACGGTCAGTGGTGGTATTGGTTGAGTTTGCTGATTGAACTGAAAGTTCCCGCATTCGTTGAAGCAGGTTTGTGGTTTCCTGTAATGCACCTTCAGCAGTCTGTGCCATGGAAATACCATCATTGGCATTTCTGGCTGCCTGGTTCAGACCACGGATCTGAGCTGTCATACGGTCTGAAATTGCCAGGCCAGCAGCATCATCTTTAGCGCTGTTAATTCTTAAACCAGAGGAGAGCCTCTGCATGGATCTGTTGAGGTTGAGTTGTGACGTACTCAGGTTTCGTTGTGCGTTAAGAGACGCAACATTTGTGTTAATGACTAGTGCCATGGTTTATTCCTCCGTGAAGTAATTTCTCAGTAGCATCCTTGCTACTGCTTGGTACGCTTTCATTTTACCGTCTCAGTTTATTGAAGCAGACTGAGCGCAAGTTGCGGGGTCTGATTGGCCTGTGCAAGCACCGACACCCCTGCCTGTTGTAAAATGTTGTTCTTGGTCATAATTGATGTTTCCTGGGCAATATCGGCATCTAAAATCCGCGAACGGGATGCGCTGATATTTTCAGAAACATTGTTTAGATTTGCAATGGTCGATTCAAGACGACTCATGACCGCACCGAGGTTACCACGAATGGTATCAACGTCAGATATTGCCAGATCTAAAATAGCGATTGCACTTTGCGCTGCTGCGTCGGTGCTCACGGTCTGTTGTTCGACCGAACTGGCAGCTGGTGTGGATCCCAGCTGACTTGCCTGGGCTCCGCCGATATTGAGGCAGATGACCTGGCTGGCATTTGCACCAACTTGGAATACTGCTTCACTACCTACTGCAGAATAACCTCCACTTAGTAATACATTACCATTAAAGGAGGTCGTGTTGGCGACACGATCTATTTCGTCTTTTAATTGTTGGAATTCAGCATCGAGGGAAGTTCGATCACTGGTTGTGTTTGTTGCGTTTGCTGATTGAACTGCAAGTTCCCGCATCCTTTGAAGCAGGTTGGTAGTTTCTTGCAATGCACCTTCAGCAGTTTGAGCCATGGAAATACCGTCATTAGCATTTCTGGCAGCTTGGTTGAGGCCACGAATCTGAGCTGTCATACGGTCAGATATGGCCAAGCCTGCGGCATCGTCCTTTGCGCTGTTAATTCGTAAACCAGAAGAGAGCCTCTGCATGGATCTGTTCAGTGCCAACTGCGAGGTGCTCAGGTTCCGTTGCGCGTTAAGCGATGCAACGTTTGTGTTAATAACGAGTGCCATAATTTATTCCTCCCTGAAGTTTTTTACCTGGCATCCTTGCCGTGTAGGTTGAGTTAGATTTTTCTTTTTTAATTCAGTGTTTAACTCCGTTTTTTCCTCCTGTTGTTGATTGTTGTCTGTATCTGTTTATTTGTAAACTTATAACTCTACCGTTTATATTGTCGGTAAAAAGTTGTCAGTTCTTTAGGGAAAATTTGAATAAAACATAAATTTTTATAAAAAAAGGAAAATTTGATCTGTTTTTAAAAGAAATTTTTAAAATAGTAAAGATAACAGGCTGATCTCTTTGATTTCAAAAGAGATTTATATATAATCATTCTAAACGATCAAAAAAACGCCTAAAAAGCTTGGGCAGTTTTAGCCGATAAGAGAAAAGTGGAATGCTAAAAATGTACATATAACTAGGCATAAAAATAATTGTACAGGTTCAGTAAATAGGTTTTTACCAATGAGAATAATCGCAAAATTAGATGTGAAACCACCAAATGTGGTAAAACCTGTTCATTTTGAAGGGTTACGAAAAATCGGCTCTCCTGCCGAAACAGCTCTTAAGTTTTATGAACAGGGTGCTGATGAAATTGTCTATATGGATATCGTATCAAGTCTGTATCGACGCGAGATTCTCTATGATCAAATTGAGAAAAGTGCTCAGGACCTGTTTGTCCCTTTTTCTGTCGGCGGTGGAGTTCGGTCCATTGGAGATTTTGTCAAACTTTTCCGACATGGAGCGGACAAGGTTATCATTAACACCTATGCTGTCCAGGAAAATCCTGGAATCATCGATGAGGCTGCCAAAATTTTTGGTTCCCAGGCTGTTGTGGTCAATATTGAAGCCAAAAGGGCAAGAAGAGCTAATGATACCTGGACCTGCTATACCGACTGCGGCAGAATTCCTTCCCATAAAGATGTCCTTGCCTGGGTGAAAGAAGTCGAGGCAAGGGGAGCAGGTGAAATAATCCTGCAATCTGTTGATCACGATGGACGTCAGCGCGGTTTTGATGTCGAACTCATCTGCCAGACTGTAGAGAGTGTTTCCATTCCTGTTATTGCTGCCAGCGGAGCAGGGTCAATGGAGCATATTCTGGAAATAGCTGAACGTGCCCAACCCAGTGCAATAACTCTTTCTTCAGTGCTTCATTATAATACTGTCACCATACAAGAGGTAAAAAATGAGCTGGCAAGAAGAGATATCGAGGTGAAGGTATGAAGCGGGAAGTCGGTATCGTGAATTATGAAAGTGCTGGAAATCTTTATAATATTGAAAAGGCAATTCAGGCGGCCGGGGCAAGTGTTAAACTGCTTGAAGATGAGTCACAGTTTGTAGATATAGCAAGAATAGTTATTCCAGGAGTTGGTAGTTTTGCCAACGCCATGGTCGAACTGCGGGAAAACGGTCTGGCAGATGGCCTGAGAAAGGCAGTTCTTGAGCGTGGAGTCCCAGTGCTTGGAATATGCCTTGGCATGCAGGTTCTAGCCAATATTGGTTTTGAACATGGGGAAACCAATGGGCTCTCCATTATTAATGGTGAGGTTCGGAAAATTAAATGCAAAGGGGTTATTCCCCATATGGGTTTTAACCATATTGAAATGGTGAATGGGGAGAGCCAGCTTTTCAAAGGAATCAAAAAGGACGATCAGTTCTACTTTATGCATTCTTACGAACTGTGCAATTATACTGATATTTTAGCCCTTTCTCAATATGTGGGGCATCAGTTTGTCTCTGCCATAGAGAAAGATAATATTTACGGAGTCCAATTTCACCCTGAAAAAAGCAGAGCGGCAGGGCTCCAGGTTTTCACCAATTTTGTCAATATTAGCGGGTAGATGGATATTATGGAAACAGGATTTGGAAAATACGGTCTCCCGCTCGATGTTCAGTTTTGCACAAAATGTTCCATGAATAATCAGCGACCATCTTCAACGGTGGAATTTAATAATAGACCAGGGAAGAAGAAAAAGCCGATTATTTTTGATGAACATGGTGTTTGCGATGCTTGTAATTATACCAGCCGCAAGGTGAAAATTGACTGGGATGAGAGGCATAGAGAGCTTGTTGATCTTTGTGACAGGTTCAGGCGAAATGATGGTCGGTATGATGTTGTTGTTCCAGGCAGTGGTGGCAAAGATAGTGTTAAGGCTGCTCACATTCTGAAATACAAGTATAAAATGAATCCCATTCTGGTCACTTGGCCACCAGCCATCTATACCGATGTGGGCAGGCATAATTTTGAATCGTGGCTTGACGGTGGCTTTGCCAATTTCACCTATCACCAGAATCGTAAGGTACACAGGGTGCTTACCCGTTTGGCCTTTGAAAATTTGTGCCATCCATTTCAGCCCTTTATCCTGGGGCAGAAAAATCTTGCTCCGAGAATGTCTGTGTTGCTGGATATCCCTCTTGTCTTTTTTGGTGAGAATGAGGCGGAATACGGCAATGCCATCAAGGATAATGATAGTCCAACCAGGGATCCGAAATTTTATTCTGCTGAAAGTCAGCTTGAACAGCTCTATCTTGGCGGTGTTTGTGCCAAAGATCTGCTTTCAGAGTTTCAGTTTACAGTTGCAGACCTTGACGCCTACCTCCCTGTAAGTCCCTATGACGTGGAAAGGGTAGGGATGGAAGTTCATTATCTGGGCTATTATCAGAATTGGCATCCCCAGGAAACGTATTATTTTGCAGTGGAAAATTCAGATTTTATGCCAAACTCCGAAAGGACCGAGGGGAGTTTCAGTAAATACAGTTCTCTTGATGACAAAGTGGACTGGTTCCATTTTTATACAACCTACATCAAATTTGGTATCGGCAGAGCGACTTACGACTCAGCCCAGGAAATCAGAAACGGTGACATCTCACGTGATGAGGCAATTGCCCTGATCAAACGTTTTGATGGAGAATTTCCTCAGATGTATCTCAGCAGCTTCATTGACTACATGGGAATAAGCGAACAACGCTTCCATGATATAATTGAGGAGGCAAGAACGCCCCACCTCTGGAAACAGGAATATGGGCAGTGGCTTTTACGCAAACCCATTTGGAAGTAGACTTGGCAGCTGTGGCTCAATAAATAGAATTTGTCATGAAGGATTGGAAAAAGGTAGTAACTAGCCCGAGTGTAACCATTCGGGAGGTTATAGAACAAATTGATTCTTCAGGTTTGCAAATTGCGCTGGTTGTTGATGAAAATCAGAAATTACTCGGTACTGTCACCGATGGTGATATTCGGCGTGGACTCCTTCGACAGGTTCCACTGACAGCAAGTGTTATCGATATCATGCATGAAGACCCTGTTGTTGTCTCTGCAAATGAGTCAAAAATAACCATTAGACAGCTCTTTGATGAGTATCATTTCATAAATCTGCCTGTTGTTGATGATAAGGGTATCTTGTGCGGCTTGGAATCCCTCCATGATTACGCTCAAAGTAGTCTCCTGCAGGATAATCCAGTAGTTTTGATGGCAGGGGGCTTTGGCACAAGGCTGCGCCCGCTTACAAACTCCTGTCCCAAACCGCTATTAAAGATTGCCGATAAGCCGATTCTTGAAATTATTCTTGAGAGTTTTATTTCATCTGGTTTTCATCGCTTTTTTATCTCCACCCATTACATGCCGGAAAAATTCAAAAAATATTTTGGCGATGGCAGAAAATGGAATGTTTCCATTACCTATGTCCATGAGGAAGAACCTTTGGGAACAGGTGGTGCTTTAGGTCTGATCCCTCATAAGTCCATTGACTTACCTGTAATAATGATGAACGGTGATCTTCTGACCTCTGTTAATTTTTTGAGTTTGCTCGAATTCCATGATCAGCAAAAGGGCATGGCGACCATGTGCGTAAGGCAGTACGAACATATGATTCCCTTTGGCGTTATTGAATCTGAGGGCTATCAGGTCAAAGAAATGGTTGAAAAACCAACATATAGCATGTACGTCAATGCAGGTATTTATGTTATTGAGCCAAAACTTGTTAAAAGTGTAAAATCTGGAACTAAAATTGATATCACAACTATTTTGCAAAACGTCATCGAAAAAGGACAGATTGTTTCCATGTTTCCTATCCATGAGTATTGGCTCGATATTGGTCGCAAAGAGGATTTTCACAAGGCCCAGGAAGTTATCCATGACCTCAACGGTTTAGATTGATACCTTTAATTGTGCGTATTCAGTTTGTCTATATGCTGAGAATTTTATGAAAAAACCGACTGTACTTGTAACAGGTGGGGATGGATTTATCGGTTCCCATTTAGTAGAAATGCTTGTTCATAAGGGCTTTGAGGTTAAAGCACTTTCTTTGTATAATTCTTTTAATAGTTGGGGATGGCTTGAATCCATTGATTGCCTTGATGCTATAGAAGTGCTCAGTGGCGATGTTCGTGATCCCCATTATTGCAAGCATATCACTAAAAATATCGACACCATTTATCATCTGGCAGCTCTGATCGCAATACCATATTCTTACGTAGCGCCAGACAGTTACGTTGATACCAATATTAAAGGAACACTCAATATCTGCCAGGCAGCACTTGAAAATAAGGTGGCAAGAGTTATTCACACCTCGACCAGTGAAGTTTACGGGACTGCCCAGTATGTACCAATTGATGAAGATCATCCACTCCAAGCCCAATCTCCCTATAGTGCAAGCAAAATAGCAGGCGATGCCATGGCCATGAGCTTTTACAATGCTTTTGATCTGCCAGTAACCATTGCCAGGCCCTTTAATACCTATGGCCCTCGTCAATCAGCTCGAGCGGTTATCCCGACAATTATTACTCAGGTTGCAAGTGGCGCCAAGAAAATTGAACTTGGTGACCTGTCGCCAACCAGAGATTTCAACTATGTCAGTGATACCTGTCGCGGTTTTGTGGCACTGGCTGAAACTGAAACTGCCATTGGTCAGACAGTCAATATTGGTTCCAATTTTGAGATATCAGTTGCTGATACCTTGAACCTGATAAAAGAAATTATGGAGAGTGACGTTGAATTTGTGGAGGATGCAAAACGGATTCGACCTGAAAAATCTGAAGTGTTTCGCTTGTGGTGTGATAATTCAAAAATAGAAAAGCTCACAGGATTTACGCCGAAATATTCTCTGCGGGAAGGCTTGGAAAAAACAATTCAGTGGTTTACCGACCCTGCAAATCTGAAAAGGTATAAATCAAACATCTACAATGTCTGAGGCTGCCAGGAAAAAACGGATGAAAAACATTGCAGTCTTTACAGGAACGCGTGCTGAATATGGGCTTCTCTACTGGCTCCTGAAAGATCTCGAGGCTGACGAGAGCCTCAATTTGCAATTGCTTGTCGCTGGTATGCACCTTTCTCCTGAATTTGGTAATACCGCCAGTCAGATTGAAGCGGATGGCTTTTCCATTGCTGCCAAAGTTGAAATGCTCCTTTCATCAAACACTCCTGTTGGTGTTGCCAAAAGTGTCGGCCTGGGAATTCTTGGTTTTGCCGATGCGCTGGAAAGACTCAAACCAGATCTTCTCATCATTCTCGGAGATCGTTTTGAGGCATTGGCAATAGCTCAAACCGCTCTTTTTTTACGGATTCCTATTTTTCATCTTCACGGAGGTGAAATTACCGAAGGTGCTTATGATGACTCTATCAGGCACACACTCACCAAGCTGGCTACCTATCATGGAGTCTCAAGTGAAATTCACCAAAAGAGAGTCATACAGCTTGGAGAAGCTCCAGAGCGAGTCTGGAATGTGGGCGCCCTTGGTCTGGACCATCTTCACCGCTCTTCATTTCTCAGTGTAGATGAACTCGCTCAATCTCTCCAGTTTCGACTTCGAAAACCATATTTACTGGTAACCTATCATCCAGTGACCCAGGGCGAGGAAAATGGCGAGAGTACCTTTAAAGCACTTCTATCTGCCCTGGCTGAATTTTCTGAATATCAAGTTATTATAACCTACCCCAATGCCGATGATGGTGGTCGTGCTCTTGTGCCATTGATTGAGAAATATCAGCAGGAACACACTGATAGGATTTATGCAATAAAAGCACTTGGACACAAGCGCTATCTCAGTTGTCTCAAGCATGCAAGTGGGGTGATTGGAAATTCTTCCAGCGGTATTATTGAAGCACCTTCCTTTGGAGTGCCTACGGTGAATATTGGTCGTCGTCAACAGGGACGCCTGGCTGCAGCTTCGATCATCCACTGCCAGGCTATAAAAGATGATATTGTACGAGCCCTTGGTGAAGCACTTTCTGATACATTTCAGGACAAAGCCCAGTCAGTTCGAAATCCTTATGGGCAAGGCAATAGCAGCCGTGAAGTTCTAAAGATTATTCATTCGGGAATTTCAGGAGAGCCCAAAACGTTTTTTGATATCTCTTTTGATATGGGCGATACCTAAATGAAACCTGTAAGGATCATAGCAGAAGCAGGAGTTAATCATAACGGCGATGAGCAAATAGCACTTGAACTAATTGATGCCGCAAAAAAAGCGGGTGCAGATGCAGTGAAATTCCAGACCTTCAGGGCTGAGGAACTTGTCACAAAAAGTGCTCGAAAAGCTATCTATCAGCAGAGAACGGGTGATAGTGTTGAGTCGCAATTTGCCATGCTCAAGCGTTTGGAACTTGATTATGCAAGTCACCACAGACTTGCTGCATATTGTAAAAAAAATAAAATTGATTTTTTATCAAGTGCCTTTGATAGTGAGAGCCTTAAATTTTTGGTTGATGATCTGCATTTGCAAACTTTAAAAATACCCTCTGGCGAAATCACCAATGCACCATTTCTGCTAGAACATGCGTTCACTGGCTGCAAACTGATATTGTCTACAGGAATGGCTGACATGGTTGAGATAGAAACAGCCTTGGGAGTGCTGGCCTATGGCTTGACCGTAAATACAGGTCAACGGCCTGATATGAAAAAGTTTCAGGAAGCTTACCTGACCCAAGCTGGTCAGGACGCACTGCAAAAGAGCGTAACTCTTTTACATTGCACCAGCGAATATCCTTGTCCGCCACTAGCGGTCAATTTAAAGGCAATAGCGACTATATCAGAGCAATTTCAGCTACCAGTTGGCTATTCTGATCACAGTGAAGGGCTCACCATTGCTATTGCTGCTGCAGCTCTTGGGGCAAAAACTATTGAAAAGCATTTCACCCTGGATAAAAACATGGAGGGGCCAGACCATCAAGCATCTCTGGAACCTATTGAACTAGAAGAGATGATTCAGGCTATACGTACAGTGGAACAAGGGCTTGGTGATGGTCTAAAAGTCCCTCAGTCATCAGAAATTGGTAATATGAAAGTGGCAAGAAAAAGTCTGGTGGCTGCCCATGACATTACCCAGGGCGAAATTTTTACCCAGAGAAATATTGTTATTAAGCGTCCTGGTACTGGAATGACCCCCTTTGCTTATTGGGAACTTTTAGGGCAAAGAGCCAGTGCAGCATACATGGCAGGAGATTTGATTTGTGAATAAGCCCGTAGTTATTCTAGGTGCAGGTGGACATGCCCGTGTCATCACCGATATTTTACGACAAACAGGTGTGCAAATATTAGCCATCATTGCCCCTG
>CAMYOP010000069.1 GCA_947260045.1 uncultured Desulfobulbaceae bacterium | reverse complement strand
TGGCAGCTGGACACTGGATAATGATACAATCGCTCCAGCTCTGGCAGCAGGCATTTATGAAGTAGCAGTTACTGCCACCGATACAGCCTCCAATGCAGGCTCAGACGCCACTGCCAATGAATTAACTGTTGATTTGACAGCTCCGACCGTCACCGTAAATGTCCTGACCACCAACGATTCAACTCCAGAACTCACTGGAACTGTAGATGATACAGCTGCAACGATTCAGGTAACCGTCAATGGTAATAATTATGCAGCGACTAATAATGGCGATGGTACCTGGACCCTGGCTAATGATACAATATCTCCAGCACTGGCCGTAGGCATTTATGAAGTAGCGGTGACTGCCACCGATGCAGCTTCCAATGCAGGATCCGACGCCACGGCTAATGAATTAACCGTGGATTTGACCGCTCCGACCGTTACCGTGAATGCGCTGACCACCAACGATTCAACTCCAGAACTCACTGGTACGGTTAATGATACAGCCGCTACCATTCAAGTTACCGTCAATGGTAATAATTATGCAGCCACCAATAACGGTGACGGCACCTGGACCCTGGCAAATGATACTATTGCTCCAGCACTAAGCGATGGTATATGGGAGATAGCTGCTACAGCGACCGATACAGCTACTAATACAGGTACAGACGCTACAGCTAATGAACTGACTCTTGACGCTACAGCTCCTACAATCACTGTCTCCGTACTTAATACCAGTGACAAAAGTCCACAGCTGACTGGTACGGTCAATGATACTGCTGCTACTATTATGGTTACTGTAAATGGCAGTAATTATGCAGCCATCAATAATGGTGACGGTACCTGGATCTTGAACGACAATACCATCGCCCCGGCCCTTGCTGAAGGAATATGGGAAATAACAGCAACTGCCACCGATACATTCTCCAATATAGGCGTTGATGGATCGGCTAACGAATTGACGATAGATAGCACTGCACCTGTAGTTACTGTTGATCTCCTGACGACTAATGATACCACGCCAGAACTGACTGGTACTGTAAATGAAAATAGTGCGGCAATCCAGGTTACCGTCAATGGCAATACTTATGCAGCGACCAATAACGGTGATGGCACCTGGACCCTGGCCAATGATACAATCGCTCCAGCCTTGGCTGCAGGCATTTATGAAGTAGCAGTGACAGCTACCGATGCAACTTCCAATGCAGGCTCCGATGCGACAGCCAATGAATTAACAGTAGATTTGACAGCTCCGACTGTGACTGTTAATGCGCTATCTACAAATGATTCAAGACCAGAATTGACAGGTACCATTGACGACGTCAATGCCGCCATTCAGGTTACTGTTAACGGTAACTCTTATGCAGCAAATAATAATGGCAATGGTACCTGGACATTAGCTGACAACACAATTTTTCCTGCAATAGCTGATGGGGTATGGGACCTTGCAATTGTCGCTAAAGATCCAGCAGGAAATGTTGGCGTAGATGGTACCGTAAATGAACTGACCATAGATGCCACCTCTCCGATGGTCACAGTCAATGCACTTTTAACAAATGATGCAACTCCAGAGTTGTCTGGAACTGTTGATGAATTATCAGCTGCCATTCAGGTGGCAATCAATGGTAGCAATTATGGTGCAATAAATAATGGTGATGGTACCTGGACTCTGACTGATAATGCGATTACCTCAGCTCTTGCAGAGGGTGTCTGGGAATTGGTTGTTACTGCCACTGACACATTTGCAAACACTGGAACTGATGCAACGGTAAATGAGCTTACAGTGGATACCACCGCTCCTAATGTTACCATTAACCAGATAAATACCGACGATGCCAGTCCAGAATTAACAGGCACTATTGATGATTTTGCCGCGACAATTCAGGTACGCGTCAGCGGCAAAGATTATGCAGCAATAAATAATGGAGATGGAACCTGGACTGTTTATGACAACTCAATAGCTCCGACACTTGCTGATGGTGTTTATGAGATTACAGTTACAGCCACAGATGCTGCATCTAATTATGGCACCGATGCAACGGCAGATGAATTGATCATTGCAACATCTACGACTGATAATCCCTCAGATCCTGTTGATCCAGGAACTGAGACTGAACCTCCTCCAGTTGATGACCCAGTTACAGATCCAAAACCTGAGTCAGAACCCGAACCAGGTACTGATCCTGTTACGGATACCGATCCAATTGCTTCAATTCTAGATGATATTAATTATCCTGAGGACATTGTTTACGAGACATCAGACTGGATTATTCTGCCCGAAGCAGCAGGGCCAGAAGTTGAGCAAAGTGATGACAACACAACTCTCTCTGCCAATGAGAGTTATTCTGATGAACCTTCTGATTCCAATGAAATCTTCTCTGAAAATTCATCGGACCTGGTGACTTTCGATTATCTGTCAACATCTGAGCAACAGCAGTTACTTGCAGAATTTCGACGTGGGTCCTATAGATTAATGGAAACCACTTTTAAGCGCTTTGGCATTTCTGAAGATGGTGCTTACGTAAGAGAAACGGGAAGATTAATAAATGGAACTGCAGTGAAAGATTTGTATAACGTTGATGCCTGGAAGAACGGCTTGCACAGTAATGCAGATCAACTGGAAGAACACACTACTTATTTATCGATGGATCTCACCAGAGAAAGCATAGATGAAATTGAACGCAAAGAAGCTTTTTTTGGTAAAATTTTAGCTGGCGTAACCTTATCTCTGACAACGGGTGCTGCATCCTGGGCTCTACGGACAAGCTCTATACTAAGCGGTGCCATAACCTCAATGCCTCTCTGGAAGGGATTTGATCCTCTGCCAGTTCTCCCATTAACCAAAGAGGAAAAAGAAAAATTAGTCAAGAAAACATCAGATGAAGAAAAGAAAGAAAGAAAAAAACACCGCAAATTAAGTGCTATCCTGGATGCCCATAAAGAGGATTAAACAATGGTTACATTTTGTTTGAATCTCAATTTCTTATTTAAAAACAATACTATAGGACATTCTCCCGTTCGTTGTTCTATGTCACTGAAGTAAATTTTGCTACTCTTTTTTAGCACAGCTTCTACTGGCAATAGAAGCTGTCCTTTTTACCCCGTCTTTTTTCCTCATTATTATATACTTGGGATAATCGTAAGAAATTCATTGAATTATTAGAAAGATTGTTGAATTAGTGTACTCCTTTTATTACACTATTAAAAATATCTGAAAATCATTACTCCTGAATCTGTAGGACCGGTCTTTACATGGAAATTCAATCTAAAATTGGACATCATCTAAAAGTTATAGTCTTTTTTCTGTTTTTCCACTGTTGTCTTCAAGCTTTTTCACATGCTGAAGGAATCGAAGCCATTACAAGACCAAGTGCAGACGTAGACCTTTCATTTGTCCAGTCAGGGAAGATTGGACAAATACTTGCTCTGGAAGGAAGCACCGTAAAAGCGGGCAGTATCATCATGCGCCAGGATGATACTGTTGAAAAAGTGCAATTTAGTATTCTCTCTGCAAAAGCAAAGGACAGGACCAAAATTGAAATAGCCCAGGCACAATTGGATCAGAAGGCTAAAGATTATGAGAAAATGGAATGGGCCCATAAAAGAGGTGCTGTAACGGATTGGGAAGTTGAACATGCTCGTCTTGAACAAAAAACAGCACTTTTAGCGCTTAAGCTTGCGGAGTTTAATCACCACCAGGACAAGCTGAAGCTAGATGAACTCAGCGCTATAATGAAAAATCTGGTTCTCGTAAGCCCAATTGATGGAGTTGTAGAAGAGAATTTTGTGGAAAATGGTGAGTCTGTTCATGCTCTGGCGCCTGTAATGCGAATTGTTAATATTGAATATCTTTATATGGATGTTGCTGTTCCCCTCTTTAAAGCCAAGGAACTTTCACTCCAGCAGGAGGTAGAAATAAAGACTTTAGATGAGACTGTTTTGCAGGGAAGCATCACCCATATACCTGCAGTGGCTGATGCGGCTGCGAACACTCTTAAAGTCCGGATAAAAGTGTCTAACCCTTCTGGCAGGCAGGCAGGAGAAAGAGTTACAGTGAATTTTCCGACTTTGCAGTCGCAAGAATAAATCGGAAAAATCAGGCTTTTGCTATTTATGTCAAAAGGTTGTATGGTCATACCAATTGTTTGGCATGGCATATATTGATACACAAGATCTGCATGCAAAGAGTTTGTTCTTTTGCAGAGTAAACTAAATGTCATTTTGGAGTATCGAAGCATAGTGCAATCTTCATATAAACATTTGTTTTTTTTATCTGTTTTTTCATGTGTTAATTTTCTGGCGTTACTCTGTTCTTTTTCTGTTTTTGCTGAAGGTGATGGTGCTCTCTTAAACAGTAATAACCTTCAGCAGGCCTCTTTCAGTACAACCCCTCTTTCTCTTAACGATCTGAAAAATAAAGAAAAATATCCTGGCAAGATCAATAGCTTGTCAGATAATACGGCTACAAATCTAGAGGTTGAAATTCTTGAACAAAAGAATTTTTACTCAGATACCTATGATCTTCCACAAGATGTAAAAGATATGGTCTCGGAGGAAACTTTAGCAGAGACCTTGGGTTCAAAGCCTTTGAAAATTTCACCTCAAGCAGATCAAATATTAGAGGGTTCGGAAACTACCGTGGGAGTTGAGGAGCTGGAAGTTCAGAAATTTTATTCCGATACCTATGAAATCCCTGAAGATGTACGCGATATAGTCTCCAAAGAAACTCTTAAAGAACTTTCAGTAGTTTCACCCCGTATAATACATGAAAAGTATAAAACACACGACCTGGAACCAAAGGGAAGTGGTATCAGTCTGAAGCGGGCCATTCAGTTAGCTGCAGAATACAACAGGGACATACAGGCCTCCTTTATGGATCAGTCTATTGCTCTGCAGGAGTTGAAAAAATCACAATCTGTTTATGACCCGAAGCTCTTTGAAAGAAATACCGTGTCGAGAATAAACCGTCCTGTTCAGAGTATACTGGACAATGGAAATGAGGAAGATGATACTTTTCTTGAGCATGGTTGGCATGTGCAAGCAGGAGTAGAACAACCTTTACCGACAGGCGGTGCTCTTTCTCTTTTTACGGATGTTGCTGGCTTAACTAACAGCAGTGAACTGCTTACTCCCAACCCCCAGAGCAAAATCAGTGTAACCGCGCAGATTCGTCAGTCTCTTTTGAAAGAAATTGGTGACGTCACTAACAGAAGTAAAATTGATATTGCTCATATAAATCTAGATAAATCATCTGGTCAACTTGAGGATACTTTTTCTGATATCCTCAAAGAAGTGGGCGTGTCCTATTGGAAGTTTCGCTATTTTTCAGAAAAACTTGTCCTTGCCAAGAAAGCCCTGCTGTCTGTGAAAGATATTTACGACAATGAAAAATTACGAAATGAAAAAGGCTTTACAAATCTCCTTGATGTGGATAGAGCCTATGCTGCGGTGCAGGATCGCCTTCGTGATTCTGTAATAAGCTACAGCCAGTTTATGGATGAAATGTATTATCTGAAAAAAATCCTGGGAGGCTCGCCGGCTTCTTCGCTCTATGAAACTGATTTATTACCAACAGATGCGTTCAATGATATAATTATTGAAATAGATAAACCAAGAGAACTGAGAACTGCACTAGCGCAACGATCAGAAATTCAGGTAGTAAAAAAGAAAATCAGTGCTGCGACAGTTCGAAAAGCAATGGCCAGTCACAAAAGATTGCCAGATCTAGATGCAACGGCCAGTTATACGCTCAATACGCTTGGGGATGACCCGGAAAATGCCTACCAGGATATTCCCAAACGTGATCATGCCAGTTGGGAGCTAGGCTTAGAATTTAACTGGGTTATGGGCGGCAGGAAGGCCGAGGCAGAGTACCATAAATCTACTTTGGAATATAAAAAAGCAAAAACAGAGTACCAGAAAACTGTTGAGCAGGTAACCTATGACATCAATACGATAGTAAACAGTATTGATAAAGCAGAGAAACAGATCGATATTGCTAAAGAAGCCAGAGACACCAATGCTCGTATTTTAGATAGAGAGCAGGCTCGATTTGAACTTAAAAAGACCAGTAATCGTGATTTACTCAAAGCCCATTCTACCTATTTCGACTCAGAGAAAGACTATTTAAAAGCATTATGGAATTATAATACAGCAAAGCTAAGGCTTTCCTGGGCCAATGGTACTCTTATAAAAAAATTCGATGTCAAGTTGTAGGGCTGTAGCAACTAGCCAAAAAAGTATCTCTTCTCCCTTCCTTCAATCAGCCAAATATCACTTATTCAGTAAAAACCTTCTGACTTATTCTCCTTCTCCAGAAAAAGCCAAAATTCTTTCCAGTGATTCATCTGCCAGTAGTAATTGCTGACGCATTTTGAAATATTTCTTTTCAAGTGTTCGCTGGGCGCGGCCAACCATAAAATTACAAGCAGCACGACTTAGAAAAGAATTTTGCTTAAAGCAATATGATACAAAAGGGTAAAGGAATGGGAGTTTGGTGTAGGGCTTGATAATTTCATCATCTAAGGAAACAAAGGCAGCATATTTACCAGGGTCGCCTTGCCTGCCACAACGTCCATAGAGTTGCCGATCGATTCGTTGAGCACTATGTCTTTCAGTTGCTAGTACAAATAAACCACCTATTTTACAGACTCCTGGTCCCAGGCGAATATCAGTACCTCTTCCTGCCATATTTGTCGCAACCATAATCTGTCCTTCCTTGCCGGCAGATGCTATGATTTCATTTTCTTTTTTATCTTGTTTTGCATTGAGTACAGTGTGCATGAGTTTATGGCGCTGCAAAAGGGCAGATATTTTTTCTGAAACAGCAACAGTTGTGGTGCCGATCAGTACAGGTATTTTACGGGCATGGAGCTTTTGAACGGTATGGAGTACTGCTGCCAATTTTGAATCTTCACTGGTGAAGTATTGATTTGTATCCTTTTGCCTTATAAGAGGTTTATGTGTTTTTACCCTGATTACCTGGAGATTGTATACAGCCCAGAGTTCCTTTCGAACCTCTATTGCGGTGCCAGTCATGCCGGCAAGAAGATGGTAGCGCCGAAAAAACCGTTGATAGCTGATTCGGGCCAGGGTTTCTTTTTGTGATGAAAGTTCACATCCTTCCTTGGATTCGATAAGTTGATGCAACCCTCCTTCCCAAGAGCGATCGGCCATTACTCTGCCTGTATACTGATCGACAATCTGCACAGCTCCTTCTGTAATGATATAATCAATATTTTCCTGAAAGAGATGGAGGGCGGAAAGTGCCAGGCGGATTAATTCTTCTCTTCGCAGCCGAGCTTTCCAAATGCCGCTTGCATCCTGAGTCAGATCTTCCAGATGATTGTGTCCTTGATCTGTAAGCCTTATTTTTTTTGTCGAACTATCAATTGTGAAATCATTATTTTTTTGTAATAAATCTGCAAACGCCAGGGCCTCGGTGTAGATATGTTTTTGATACTCGTCATTTCCCCTACCTGATATTATGAGAGGGGTTCTAGCCTCGTCAATCATTACACTGTCAGCTTCGTCAACTATTGCAAATCCTAAACCCCGCAAACATAAATTGTCAGCGGCACCTGATTCCTCAACAAGAGGTTGGAATTGTCCGGCTATATAGCCAGGTTTTTTGGGAAGCTTTAAATAATCTTTCAGATAGTCAAAGACGATTTCCTTATTGGTACAATAAACAATATCCTTACTATACTCTGACCTTCTCTTTTCGGGTGTTAAGCCATGTTTGATAACACCAACACTTAATCCCATTGCATCATAGAGAGCTTGCATCTGATTGGCGTCACGTTCGGCCAGATAGTCGTTAACTGTGATTATATGAACGGGAATGCCTGTGAAGGCAGCGGTGCAGGCAGGTAAGGTTGCTGTCAGGGTTTTCCCTTCACCAGTTTCCATCTCTGCTATCATTCCCTGCAATAAAATCCAACCGCCGGTGATCTGAGAATCAAAATGAAACATGTCTAATGTTCTGCCAGCATTTTCTCTGATAAGGGCAAAAGATCGATAGATTAATTCATCACTTAAACCTTCGTGATGTATTATTTTTCGAAGTGCAGCTATTTCGTCTTGTAAGCGTTTGCTGCTAAAAGAATCGTAAATCTTGCCAAAACGCCTCACCTGTTCAGCAATTTTTTGGAAAGAGACAGGTGAGTTCTTATACCTGTGATAGACATAAGAAAGGGTGTTATGGAAAAATGTGTCAAAAGGTTTTTGCGGAAGGATTTTTTTCTCTGGGTAAAATCCCAATTTTTGATTGTAGACCTCAGGAATTCTAGACATTAAACCGCTTCAGGAGAAGTTGACGGCAGGTGCGATACAGGCGATATGCTAAGGGTTCGTACCCGTTATTGAATCGAACCAAAACACGGTTTCCCACAAAAATATTCTCAATAGTAGTAAACGGACTGATATCAAATTGGAAAAATCTGTCAAATGTTTGCTTTTTTTGTGGATCCATTGGATTGACGCTAATCTTTCCTCCTCCTTCTATGCCGAGAATGATGCTTGGTAAATTATGAATAGCCCCTGGTACCTCTCTTACGATGGCGGCCTTATATGTTTTGTTAATATTTGAAACTATTTTTAGCTCGACATCTCTTGTCTTCTTGCGAATAACATCTATTTTATTTTGGGGAACAAGCACGCGAACGGTTGTTACATCACCACTGAGAACGTAGCCAAGTGATTGGCCTTGTGGTACATATTTTCCGGTAAGATCATTGAAGTCAGGAATAAGCAGTTTACCATCTGCAGGACTTTTTATTTCCATTTGTGAGAAGCGTTCCTGTGCCCTTTGCAACCTTTCACGCACATTAATCATTTCTTCTTTGAGAATATCTGATTCTATTCGGTCTGTTGGGTCTGTTGCATTATAGCGAAGTTTGTATTCACGTAATTGAGATTGAAGAACCTTGATATTTAATTCAATACGGGAATCGCGACAATGAAGGATGGTGTCGTTTTTAAGAACAGGCGAATTGGCATGGATGGCAACCTTATCTATAATGCAATCGTTTGCTGTACGTATATGGGCGCCTTCAGGGACCCAGATAACTCCTTCATAAATATTGATATGAGGGATTGGCACAAAAACTAAAAAAAGAATAATAACAGATATGAAACCAAGAACGATTGAAAGGGTTCTGCCTCTTTCTGGTTCATAAAAAGGAGCAGTGAGAAGACCATAGGATTTTTTGATGACAGGTATGAGGATCATATTGAGAAAGCCCCAAATGCCCAGCAAAATGCCTATGACATAGAATTTTCCAAGAACAAACAGAATAATTACCATATAAATAATTATACGGTAGCAAAATGATAATATTGAATAGAGAAACAGATATTTAGTCTCCTCCTGACTGTGGTATGGAGGTTGAGCACGAGCAATACCAAGGAAGTACCTGTTTACAAGATATCCCAGGTAGGATTGGCTTCTCTGGGCGAGATTAGGTATATTAAGAAAATCGGCCAGAATATAGTAGCCGTCATATTTTAAAAGGGGATTCCCATTAAAGAGCAGGGTGGATACACCACCTATCAATATAACATTAAACATGATGGAACGAAAAATACCTGGCTCCAGTGATACCCACAGAAAGACCGCCAGCGATGCGATAAAGAGCTCCACCGCGATACCCATAGCCCCGACAACCATTCTTTTTTCTTTCTCTCTAAAGACAGTGGCAGCGGATGCATCCACATAAGGAATTGGCATAAAAACCAAAAACATAATTCCCATTTCATGGACTTCACCACCCCACTTTTTCACGCCATAAGCATGGCCAAATTCATGGAATGCTTTAACAATTGGGAATGTACAGAGCAGTATAAGCAGATTGTCTTTTGCCAATACCTGATCAGCAATAGTCGTAGTAAGATCGGTCCAATGCAGTCCAACCTGTATCAGCGATAAGCAGCAGACTATGAGCCATAGCAAGAGAAATGGCGTGGTAAAGAAAACTTGAACATATTTTATTGTTTTTGTGAGAAATTTGTCTGGATCAAATAAAGGAAATCGAATGGCAAAAGGATTTTTCAGACGATTCTTAAGCGCTCCTTGAATATTTTTTGTACCGCGGCTGAGTATTTCTCCAGTGCTTGGCGGTATGTCACAGACAAGCAGGTCTGCACAATGAAGTTGACTGAGCAGTTTTATCATTTCATGCTGGGTTGGAGCATCGTCACCATGTTGCTCGCAAACAAAATCCCAGATTTTTTGGACAGATCGCGTGCCATTCATGGCGCCAATGATGCTATGGGCAATTGGTGAAAAACGATACGATTTACCAGAAATATGATCCTGTAAGACATACCATAATTCGTCACGGTAATGATGACGATGGATCTGGCTATGTCTCCTCAGGCGGGGCTTTAAAAAAGAAACACGA